>JACOEF010000239.1 GCA_024998705.1 Nitrospira sp. | reverse complement strand
GGAAGCGCGGACATTCTTTTCTTCGCGCTCGAATCCGCTCGTCATGCTCTATCGCATCAACGCGGGGCGGATTCCAGCGGATCATTGGGTACAGGATCCGGACGTGGGCGGGGGGCGCCTCATCGGTGAAGTCTGCCATTTCGTCGATTATATGCACGCGCTCTGTGCGTCGCCGCCCACCTCGGTGTTTGCCTGTAGGATCGGGACACATAGCTCCGGCGTCACCGCAGACCAGTGCAGCATCTCACTGACGTTCGGAGACGGGTCCATCGGCACCATCGTCTACACGGCTGAAGGGAGCAGCGAGCTCCCGAAAGAACACTTTGAGGCTCACGCGGACGGAAAGTCGCTCGTCATGAACGACTTCGTCGAGACACGGACCTATCAAGACGGCAAGTGCGCTGTCTTCAAGACCTCAAAACGGGACAAGGGATTTGCCGAAGAAATGGCGCAGTTTGTACAGGCCATCGAACGGGGCCTTCCTCCGGTCATCCCGTTCGAGCAGATCGACGCCGTCACCCGCGCCTGTTTTCTGGCAGTGCGAAGCCTGAGCAGCGGCGCTGACCATCAGCTCTAGCACGGTGGTGAAAATGGTCGTCGGTTTTCTGGAAGATTGTGGTTCAGGCCAAGACTGAGATTGAGAGAGTCTGTATCGCACAGATCGAATTCCTCGTGTCGCAGGACACTCTGCCTGCTTCGCTCTCGATGCGTTGCCCTAAGTACATCACGTCGTGCACCAATGAAGTCGGCTGACGCCAATGAATGCTATTGACCTTCAGACGGTTGTCCCGTAAGTAGGAGCGTATGTACGAAGCCTTTTATAACCTGAAACTCAGGCCCTTTACGCTGGCACCGAATCCGGATTTCCTCTATCGGGGAGACACGCATCGGCTCGCGATGGCAACATTGGAATACGGCCTCCTTAACGAAGCCGGCTTTGTCGTACTCACAGGCATGCCCGGGATGGGAAAAACCACCCTCCTGCAACAACTCCTGGCTGAGCATCAGCGCCATTTCACGACCGGGTTGATCACCAACACCCATCCCGGCATGGATACTCTGCTCCCCTGGATTCTGCTCGCATTCGGTCTGGGCGGAGCACACCCAGACAAACTGCAGGCCTTCTATGAGTTTGAGCAATTCCTCGCGAAGGAGAGCATCGCCAGACGGCGGGTGCTCTTGATCGTCGATGAAGCACAGAATCTCGGGGCGAATCTGCTGGAAGAGCTGCGCCTACTCTCCAACCTGAATAAGGACAAGGCGCCTATTCTCCAGATCATTCTGTCCGGGCAACCGGACCTGCGACAGCTTCTACAACGCAAAGATCTCACCCAGTTCGCTCAACGCGTCATGGTGGATTACAGTCTCGATCCCTTTCAGGAAGAAGACAGCATGGGCTACATCGCCCATCGTCTGCGGGTGGCGGGTCGCGAGGAACCGATCTTCACCCAGCACGCCACTCGGATGATTCATCGACTCACCGGCGGCATTCCACGCCTGATCAACCAACTGTGCGATACGGCCCTGACCTATGGGTACGCGGAGGGCGCCCCCTTTCTCTCCACCAAGATCGTGGGCGAATCGGCGAAAGACCGGAGCAAAGGGGGCATTCTCCCGCTCGCGGGCGCCGATGCGCTGACGGCCATGACGCCGGAACAGGAATCAGCGGAGCAGACTGAGCTCTCCACGTTTGCATCACAAACCGTTTCTGCTCCCGGCAGCGCCGACCGGTCGGTCAACAGCCCGCAGGCAACCTCAACAGCCAGCCTGCCCGGTCGTGACGCGCAGGAAGCCTACGAACGCGGCCTGGCGCTCAAGAAAGTCGGGCTGCATAATGATGCGCTGCAGCAGTTTTCGCTTGCCGCCCTGGATGCGTCTCTCGCCTTCAAGGCCATGGCGCAAGTCGGCATTTGCCTGAAAGCCCTCGGCCAATCCGAGGAAGCCGCCACCGCATTTCAAAAATCCCTGCAGGCGCAACGAGGCATATCCGCCGATACGATTCAGGTACGGTATCTGCTCGCGCGCACACTCGAGTCCTTGGGACGAATCGAGAGCGCGCTTGAGCATTACCGTTGGATCAGGCGGGAAGAACCTGCCTTCAAGGACGTAGCCGAACGACTCGACCGCCTGAGCAGCCGCCGACCCGCATCGACTCGTGACGGGGAGCACGGCAGCGACGGATCCTCCTGGATGGCCCAACTCCAGCGCATCCTTGGCGCCTCCAAGTAGCCCACCGCTTCGCCAATCCGCCAACCCGATTGAGTGGCATTCAAGTTTCGCCTGGTCGCAACCGATGAGGATCCAGGGGAGTGCCGGCATGGGATTGGAAATCATTCAAATCGTCGAAGACGATCACAGTCAAGCCAAGTTACTGGATCAAATCCTTCGTCAGGCATCATTCCGCACCAACGTCGCATTCGATGGCCCGTCCGCCATGCAGGATGTCTGGCGCATCAAGCCCTCGTTGATCGTGGCCGACGATAATCTGCCGGGCCTGAACGGACGCGAAATGTGCAAGCGTCTGCGACAAGATCCCTCCACGAAACATATCCCCTTCATCGTACTGTCCGGTTATTCCTCAGAGGAACGCCGGGTTGAAGCGCTCGATAGTGGAGCGGATGATTTCATCGTCAAACCGTATGGAGCGGCCGAACTGGTTGCGCGAGTCCGCGCACTCCTCCGTCGAACGCAACAAGGGCAGGGCAGGAGGAGGAACTGGGCGAAGACCTTGCGCTCACCGAGAATCTTTATGCGGTGGAATACCGTGGGCGCAAGCTCATCCTCTCCACAGAAGAATGGAAGACCTTACGCCGATTGGTCGGCAGCGTCGGAAGCGTGGTGCCTCGCGAAGAACTCAGTACCCTATTGTGGGGAAACGACGCACTCCTGCACGACGGTGAAATGGACCGCTGCATGGAACAATTGAATACCAAACTGACCGGGGAGGGGCCGGCGGTGGGAAGCATCAAAATCGTGCCCGGCGGATTTCGACTGCTCCTTCCATCATCAGAAAAGTCAGACGTCCTCCCGGCTCGCTAACGTCTCGTTCCGATCCACCCCCATCCACAGCTGCCCGGATGCCAGGACATCCGGCAGCCAAGCTAACTCTCCCGGTACTCGTCTGGCTCGTCTGCGAGCCCGCTTCCAATCCCGCTCGATACGTGCCTGCACGGTGAGGTTCAGCTTCTTGCCCCAACGCCTAAAATCCGCCAATTCCTCATAACGCCCCAACAAGGCCTGCACCGGCTTGATTCGTTTCAGCACATCTTGTTTGATCGAGGCTCGCCCCGGCAGCCATTCCGTCTGATACCGGATCGTCTTGAGCATGAGGCGTAACGCATGGAGACGTTTGCGACGCGGCTTTTCCAAGGCCTTCTTGATCAACTGCGAGAGGACACGCTCATGCTCATGTCTCAACACTTCCAGCCGGCGCTTCAGGGAAAGACCCGCGGGAGTGATCAGCGGAAGCGCCTGCTTCCAGACGACCTGTTCAATCTTGTGATAGGCCTGTGCGCGAGTCAGCTTATGTTCTCGTCCGGCGATCAAGACCTCGACGGCCGCGATGTCCGAATCGGGGGCCTCAATCTTCATCAGATATTGCCGGAACACGTGTGAGGCCCGGAGCCGACTCAAGCGACTCACGGCCTGAGCCATCACGGTGGCGCGATCTCGATTATCACCGAGCTCCAGTACTGCTTGAAGTCTCCGGCAATGAGTGCGAATCGAGTGGACGGTCTCAGCGGAGCCTTCACCTGCAATCGCATGGCGTATCAGGCCAAGGACCGTGGATTGATACGCCGCCGCCGTCCGAACGATATCTTGCCCGAGACCGGACGGTGCGGTATGAATAGGGGAGCCCTGCCTTCTCACGGCAACCTGCGAGTGGACGTGGGTGGCGACAGACAGAGGACAGCGACAACACTTCGAGTTATGATTGAACTCATGACTGCCCCCCGATCACCCACGTTCTTGCTGCTGGAGGATGCCCGATGGACTGCCTCTTCTTTCGACATGGTATCGCAATCGAGCGTCAGGACTGGAGCGGGCTGGAAGAGGAGCGCCCGCTGACCGACCAAGGCGCCGCCCGGACCAAGGAATCCGGCAAGGGACTCCTCAAGTTGCGCCTGAGGCCGACCCACATTCTTTCAATTCCCCTGACACGGGCGCACGAAACCGCGGTCATTCTTCAGTCCTTGATTCGTTCCAAGCCGAAGATCCGGATCTGCACAGAACTCGATCCTGCCGCGGCACCGCGCGCCCTGTTTTCGCTATTGGATGCCTTGCCGGCGGATGCCGTCGTGTTGTGTGTCGGCCACGAACCGCACCTAAGCCTCGCTGCGGGAATCCTGCTGACCGGCAAGCCCTGCAGCGGCCTGTCGCTCAAAAAAGCAGGCGCCTGCCTGATGCACATTGAAGAGTCCGTGAAGCCTGCGGCCGGACGGCTCGAGTGGTGGCTGACAGCTGGACAATTGCGCGCGCTCGCGTGATCTCCAGCCGGATCACAAATCAATCGAACCAGCAGCAGGGTGCGGGAAACGTCCGCCGCCGGTGTTCTCGCGACCTGCGCGCCCGGCCGCGTGGACCGACGTTTCAGGTGGTTTCGTCGTCCTGGCTTGTCAGGACGAACTGAATCGGCCGCTTGAACACCTTCTCGAACAAATCGCTGCGAGCCCGCGCCGCCCAGATTTCCAGCTCGGCATCACCGGAGACCTGCACCGTTATGACGACGGACTTCCCGAGTTTCACATCGACGTTCCGCACCACGGAAAACTGGCTTCGATCTAATCCGTCGGCAATACGGAGCAGGGCGGACAGCACATTGATGATACGTTGGTTCCCTTGCGGCAACGCGGTGAACTCACTGTGTTTCCGGGTGGGAACCGAACGGCGGTGATACCGCGCGACATTCGCGACCAGATCGATTTCCTCCGCGGTGAATCCGGAGAGATCGCTGTTCTTGATCAGGTAATAGGCATGTTTGTGATGTTGCCGTGAATTGATCAAATATCCGATATCGTGCAGGATGGCCGCGAACTCCAGCCACTCACGCTCCCGCTGCCCGAATCCGTGCAAAGACGTGGTTTGATCGAACAGCCGTAACGCGAGTCCGGCGACATGGAGCGCATGCGTCTCGGAAACATGACACCGACGAGCCAGGGCCAGGATGTTCCGTTTTCGGACATCGGGAATGTCCCGCTCCGCCTGAATGCCCTCGTGGTGTCGCTGGATAAAATCGTAAATGATCCCTTCGCGAATCGCCTTGTCGCAGATCGTCAGCTCCTGCTTCCGTAACACATCGAGCAGAATTCTGAACACCATCGTCGCAGGAAGCAGGGTATCCACGCGCTTGGGATCCAGCCCAGGCATGGCCAACCGGGTTTTGAGCGTGGCCTCAGCCAGACGCTTTTCAACGGCAGCAATTTCTTTCGCGGAAATCTTTGTGAGATTGAGCTGCTGGAGCGGGCGGCCAGTGCGCTGCAGGTAAATGACTTCGGCGAGATTGCCCGCCATCCCGGAGGTGGCGATGATCTGCTCCACGCGTTTCGTCTTATAGGAACGAAGCGCCTGCTTGAGTTGTCCGGTCACGGCGTCTTCCAATTCGTGCAGCATCGCTTTGGAGGGCGGCGTCTTGGTCAAATACAGGTCTTTCAGGCGAATGGCTCCCAACTTGAGGCTGCGAGCGTGATAGATCGTCTCCCGGTTTCCAACGATCACCTCGACCGACCCGCCTCCGATATCGATCACGAGGGTCGGTGGCTCAGGCAGAGCCACGCTGTTTTGCACGCCGAGAAAAATCAAGCGGGCTTCTTCCGCACCCGTGATGACCCGGACCGTCAAGCCGGTCTGCTGCGCGACATGATCCAGAAATTCTCCGCCGTTTCGCGCCTCCCGTACCGCGCTGGTCGCCACGCCTTCGATCCGCTCGTAGCCCTTGTTCCTGGCCAGCGTGACCAGGTTCCGGATGACTTCGAGGCCGCGCATCATCGCCTGATCGGACAGGCGGCGCGACGTGAACACTCCGTCACCAAGACGGGTCATGTCTTTGAAGCGGTCGAGGATTTTATAGGTGTAGTCCGGCTGAACTTCCGCCAAGACCATATGAATGGAATTGGTGCCGATATCGAGGACGGCCAGCTTGGGCATCTACAGGCTCGCAGAGGGGGCTACGTGTCGGATGTTCTTGCCTTCAACCATGTAGACGACAAGCTCCGCAATATTAGTGGCATGATCCGCAATCCGTTCGAGCGATTTCGCCACGAAGGTGAGCCGGATCGCACGAGTAATGGTACGCGTGTCTTCCAGCATAAAGGAGAGCAGTTCGCGAAACAACTGCTCGTTCACCTCATCGACAAAATCGTCATCGGCACACACCTTCCGCGCCAGCACCGGATCTGAATTCACAAACGCATCCAGGCAATCTTTGACCATGCGCATCGTCCAATTGGCCATGCGCGGGATGTCGATATAGGGCTTCAGCTGCGGCTCGCCGTTCAATTCCAGGGCTCGGTGAGCGATGTTCTCGGCCAGGTCACCCATGCGTTCCAGTTCGGACGAAATTTTCATCCCCGTGGTCACAAAACGGAGATCGCGGGCCGTCGGCTGTTGAAGGGCCAGCAATTGGATGCAGAGCTCGTCGATCTCGACATCCAACGCATTCACATCGTGATCCTGCTTGATGACGTCGACCGCCAGATCGGAATCCCGGTCCACCAGCGCCTCCAGGGCCTGCTGGATCTGCGACTCGACGAGTCCGCCCATACGGAGCAATGTCTGCTTGAGATGCGCGAGATCTTGATCGAAATGTCGTTGCATCATCGAATTCCTTCCGTCTATCCGAATCGACCGGTAATGTAATCTTCCGTTCGTTTGTCGTGCGGGGTCGTAAAGATGGTCTTTGTATCGCCGAACTCCACCAGCTCACCCATTAGAAAAAATCCGCATTGATCCGAGACACGCGCCGCCTGCTGCATGTTATGCGTCACGATCACCACGGTGTAGGTATCCTTCAAGGTATAGATCAACTCTTCTATTTTTCCGGTCGCGATGGGATCGAGGGCCGAGCAGGGTTCATCCATCAGGATGACATCGGGCTACACAGCCAACGCACGCGCGATACACAATCGCTGCTGCTGGCCGCCGGACAATCCCAGCGCACTCTGCGTGAGCCGGTCTTTCACCTCATCCCAGAGTCCCGCCCCGTGCAAACTATGCTGCACGAGTTCGTCCAGCGACCGCTTGTCCTTGGTGCCATGCAGGCGCGGTCCATAGGCGACATTGTCGTAGATCGACTTGGGAAACGGATTCGATTTCTGAAACACCATGCCCACACGTTTTCGAAGGTCGGTGACATCGATGGCGGGATCGTAGATGTCCACCCCGTCCAGTTCCACGCGCCCCACCGCGCGCGCCCCTTCCACCAGGTCGTTCATGCGATTCAGACAGCGTAGGAGGGTGGATTTTCCACACCCCGACGGACCGATGAAGGAAGTAACAGAATGGGCCCGTACCGTCAACGAGACCTGAAAGAGGGCTTGCCGTTGGCCATAGTAGAAGTCGAGATTGCGAATCAGCACTTTTGCGTCAACAGAGGCTCCCTGCTGTTCGGGGGGACGGGTGAACCTTGGTTTGGGAACGGTCGGACGCACTGAATAGTTCGGCGCCGTCTGCGACAGGGTACGAGTTGGGTTATCCATGCAGGCCCTTTCTGTGATTATACTGCCGATGCGGCAAATCGCCGCCGTAACCGATTACGTAGCCGCACGGCCGCCCAATTCAGCCAGACGACCACGAGGATGAGAATCAACGTGGTCATATAGACCATCGGCTTCGCTGCCTCCACGTTCGGGGATTGAAACCCCACGTCGTAAATATGAAAGCCCAAGTGCATAAACTTCCGATCGAGATGTAGATAGGGCAGGTACTCATCCAGCGGAAGGGCAGGGGCCTATTTGACCACGCCGGTCAGCATCAACGGCGCCACTTCCCCGGCGGCCCTGGCCATCGCGAGAATCAGTCCCGTCAAAATGCCCGGCAACGCGCAGGGGAGAATCACATGCCGGAGCGTTTCAAATTTGGTTGCGCCCAGTCCGAGCGACCCTTCCCGAAAATCACGCGGGACCGCCGACAAGCCTTCCTCCGTCGCCACGATCACGACCGGGACGGTGAGCAAGGACAACGTCAGCGAGGCCCAGAGGATGCCGCCCGTGCCGAAGGTGGGATTCGGTAATGCCTCGGGAAACAACCACTGGTCGATCGTGCCTCCCAGCGCATAGACGAAAAAGGCGAGGCCGAACACGCCGAAGACAATGGATGGGACCCCGGCCAGGTTGTTCACCGCGATCCGGACCAGCCTCACCAACGGGCCTTGCTTCGCATATTCCCGCAAATAGACGGCGGCCATCACCCCGAACGGCATCACCGCCAAGGTCATGAGAAACACCATCAAGACGGTGCCGAAGATCGCCGGAAAGATACCGCCTTCCGTATTGGCTTCACGCGGTTCGCTGGACACAAACTGCCACAGATTGTGGACATAGGCCAGGAGCTTGTCAAACCAATGCATCGCGTTCGGCCGACTGACGTCCAACACCTGATCGAGAGAGAGCCGCACCGACCGGCCGTTGGAGAGCGTCAAGAACAAGACTTCCAGCCCGGCCTCTTGGTGTAGCCGCTCAAGGGCCTCAGTCTTGGCAAGATAGTCCCGTTCCAACGCGGTCATCTGATCGAGGAGACGCCGGTCTTTTTCGGCATCGCCGGGGGCAAGTGGGCCACTCAGCGCCAGCGCCTGCCGGGCGAGTCTGGCCTTCTCAATTCGATAGTTGATGGCGCCGATTTCCTCTCGCTCCAGATGTTCGATCCGCCGACGTAACTGATTGGCTCGCTCCACCAACGTCACCACAGTCGACCAAGTGTTCCCGTGTTCGTCGTCTGCCGCGTTCCCCTCCACGCCGACAGTGACGCGACCAAAGGCAGGTCCCCACTCACGCCGCTGGATAACGACTAAATCATCGGGACGCGTGCTCGACACAATCTCCGCTTCATTGATCCAACGATATTCGGCCCCGAACACATCCCGATTGCCGACCCGATACCGGAACCGACGCTGTCCGGACGGCGAGTCCGGCGAGATTGAATTGGGGATGACTTCTTCTCCCACCACCTGACCGATCACGGTCTCCCGCGTCGTGAGCGTGGTCTCCTGCAGTGCGCCTGGCCAGAACTGACCCAATCCGTTGATCATAATCAGTGCCAGCATCCCGGCCACCATCAACAGGCTGAGCGCCACACCGGAGGCCGTCATCCAGACGAACAGTTCCCCGCCTCGCCAGAAGTCCTTCATGCGTGTCGATCGTTCAACCATGGCTGTACTTATCCCGGAGCCGCTGACGAATAAGTTCCGCCAACGAGTTGATGACAAACGTGACGATGAATAGGAGCAACGCGGCCAGGAACAACACCCGGTAGAGACTGCCACCGTGCGGAGCCTCCGGAATTTCCACGGCGATATTGGCCGACAGTGTCCGGAAACCGTTCGCCCAGTTCCAATCCAAGATAGGCGTATTACCTGTAGCCATCAGGACGATCATCGTTTCCCCGATCGCGCGCCCGAACCCGATCATCACGGCAGAGAAGATTCCCGGGCTGGCAGACAACAACACCAGATGCAGAACGGTTTGCCAACGGGTGGCTCCCAACGCGAGGGACCCGGCAATTTGGGTCTTCGGCACATTGGAGATCGCTTCTTCGGCAATACTGTAGATCACCGGGACAATGGCAAACCCCATCACGATCCCGACGATCAGGGCGTTGCGTTGATCGTATTGGATGCCGAGCCGACTCGAGAGCCAGGCCTTGACGTTCCCGTCGAACCACCAGCCTTCGATGGTGGCATTGGCCCACAGGTACCCGACGATTCCGAGCGCCAGAATAGGGAGCAACAGCAAGGCTTCCTGACCGTGCGAGAAATGTCGTTTGACCGCGAGCGGGCAGAGAGACCAGGCGAACGAGGACGCGATGACGAGCAGGGGCAACACCAACACCATACCGGCCACCGCCGGGAGCATGCGTTCCAGGAGGGGAGCCAGCCAGAGCCCGGCGAGGAAGCCCAAGACCACCGTCGGCAAGGCCGCCATAACTTCAATGATCGGTTTAATTTTTGCACGCAGATCCTGGTGCATGAACTGCGCGGTGCACATCGCCGCCAGAATGGCGATCGGGACGGCGAGAAACAAGGCATACATCGTCCCCTTGAGAGTCCCGAATGCCAGCGGAAGCAGGCCGAGTTTCGGCTCAACATCATCCGACCCGGAAGAGGATTGCCACACATACGCCGGCTGATCGTACCCCTCGTACCAGACCTTGCCGAAGAGTGTCTCGAGCGTCACTTCAGAATAGGCCGTCTGCACCTGGTACAGGGACAGTTGCCCGGCCGAATCCAACGCGATCAACCCATCGCCTTTCGGCGCGAACCCCACGGCACGAATCGGAAACTCACCGTTGGCGAGCCGCAACAACGTTTGAGAAGAAGTCGCATGGTGGAGAAACAGATTTCCCTTTGTATCGCCGGTGACAAACGCCTTGACCCGCTGAGACGGAGCAAACGCAGTGATCGGCACATTGTGAGAGCGGAGGGTATGGATTTGGGTCAGTCTCCATCCGGACGGAGCATCGGCACGTCGCACGAGCCCCCAGGTCGAGACCGCACCGTCGGCGGACGTAATCACCAGGCTACGGTCTCCGCTCAGAAACCCCAACGTCGTCACTGCCGTCGAAGGCGCGGCGACCGCATAGGCGGCCCTCATCTCCGGCGACCCCGTCTCGGATAGGGCGACATGCATCACCTGCCCCTCCGATGTTCCCACATACAGATTTTCGAGCAACACATCCAGGGCAAGAGCCGTGACCTTTCCTTCCGGTTGCGGAAGTTCCGTGATGATCGGATTGCTGCCTGACGCGTCATCTGCGGCGATACGCACGAGGAGTAGCCGACCTTCGTTGGTTACGAGGGCTAGGACGCTACCTTGGTCAGTAGCCCGATAGGCCAGCCGGACGATGGGACCTTTCGTCACCGCGATAGGTTGTCCGGCGCGAATGTGCGGACGCTTCCGTCGCTCGCCTTGCTCAGAAAATTCCGTCGTGATGCCGACTTTCAAGAACAGGACTTCACCGTCGGCCGTGCCCACCGCTAACCGGGGAGCATTGCCGCCACCCGACGCCATCGCCGTGATCCGGCGGTCCTTCACCTGCTCCGGCATATCCAACGGGATGGGTTGACCCGATGCCAAGTCAAAGAACTGGATCGCCCCGGAGGTGATCACCTGCGCGATTTCACGATGTTCATCGACCGCCACCTGAGCCGGGCCTCCGTCCTCGAGCAGGGCAGGCACAGTCAAGCGTTGAGTTAACTTCGCGCTCGGCGCTGTGAACAACGGGGTGACTTCACGAAACAAAAAGAAAAAGATTCCAAGAATACTGACGATGGTCGCCAGCCCGCCCACGGTAATCAAGGCTCGCGCGAGCCGATCGATCAGGCCTCGCAAATGAACAGGCTTCAACAGTGATCGGAATCGATCCGTCATCATTACCGAATCTGGCTCAGCTGCTTCTCGGCCAAGGTGGCATCGACAGGGAAATAACCATCTCTCAGCACGTCGGATTGCCCTTCTTTGCTATACACGTAGGCCAGAAACTCCTTGACGATGGGGGAGAGTGGTTTCCCCGGGGCCTGATTTACATAGATGTACAAGTATCGCCACAACGGATATGTGCCGTTCTTCGTATTCGCCTGGGTGGGTTCGATGAAGGGCTGTACGGACTTCGCCGCCAGCGGAACCATTCTGACTCCGGATGTGCTATAGCCGATTCCGCTGTATCCGATGCCGTAACGGTCTTCATTGATGCCCTTAACCACCGAAGCGGAGCCCGGTTGTTCCTTCACTTGATCCTTGAAGTCGCCGTTTTTCAGTGCATGTTCCTTGAAAAATCCGTACGTGCCGGATGCCGAATTTCGACCATAGAGACTAATCGGCGCATTCGCCCAATCACCGGTGGGGCCGACCTGTCCCCAACGCGTCAGATCAGTGGTGTATCCCTGTCGCCGAGACTTTGAGAACAGCGCATCCACTTCCGCAATCGTAAGCCCTTTAATGGGATTGTCCTTGTTGACGAACAACGCCAACGCATCAATCGCCACGGGATAGGCAGTAGGCGGGTAGCCGAATTTCGCTTCGAACGCATCGATCTCGCTCGATTTCATCGTCCGCGACATCGGACCAAGATGAGCGGTATTTTCAATGAGGGCAGGCGGCGCCGTACTGGAACCTTTTCCCTCGACCTGAATTTTCACATTGGGATATTGCTTCCGAAATCCTTCGGCCCACAGCGTGATCAAATTGTTCAGGGTATCCGAACCGATGCTGTTGATGGCACCGGAAATGCCGCTGACCTTGCTATAGGACTTGAGTCCCTCATCAACTTTTCCCTGCTCCGCGACGACGACAGGTCCAGCCGCACTGGCGCTCCAAAGATTAGTCGTCATGAACGGACCCAGTACGGTGAGCATGGCACCCATGCAGATCTGTCGATGCGAGACGCCCTTCATATGTTTCCTCCGAGCTATGATGAAGAATAAAATAACGCACGTTCATCAGAATCGATGAATGAGGATACGATAGCGGGATTGCACCGCCCTCACAGCGGTGTTAACGGCATGTTAATTTGAGGGCCAGCAACGAGATGAGCGGCAATGCAAGGCGAGTTTACGCACGGTTGACCCGACCATGAACAGCACGAAACAGGACCTGCTGTATCGTGGCTTCATGACAGACACGATCATTCAGATCATTGAGGATGAACCTCTCCACGCAAACCTGCTGGAGCGTGCATTACGCCAGGCCTGTTTTACGACGGCCATCGCCGCCGACGGCATTCGTGGATGGCAAGAGGTATACGAAACCCTCCCGGCACTGATCCTGCTCGACCTGATGCTTCCGGGCATGAGCGGCCGTGAGATTTGCCGGTTGGTACGGAGTACCCCGAGAACCCGACATATTCCGATCATCATGCTGACGGCCGTCGGCACGGAGGAGGATCGCATTGTCGGCCTGGAGATGGGAGCAGACGACTATGTCGTGAAACCATTCAGTCCTCGAGAAATCGTCTCGCGTGTACAGGCTGTCCTGCGTCGAACCAGAGCAGCTCTTCCGAAACCGATCCGGCTGGTCGACGCCTCAGTCACGGTGCAAGGCCCATATTTTGAAGTCTCCTGGCAGGATCGTTTGCTCACGCTTTCGACGACAGAACTGGCTCTGCTCCGATGTCTGCTCGCACATGAAGGAAAATTGATAGGGATCACAGAGTTGGTCGCCGCTCTGGGAGAAGAACAGGGGAGAAGCACGCAGGAGGAGGTGGATCACGTAATTCGCTTCCTACGCCGGAAACTGGATAATGCGCGCACAGGGTCGATAGACATACTGCCGGGATATCGTTACCGATTCCTGAGGCAGGAACAGCCGGCCTGACATCGGATTCCAGGTGTCACCCTGAGGCCAGAATCAACCGACGCTAGACAAGGCTGACTCCCTGGATGAAACCTCCTCGACCTCGTACTGAAAACCTCTCCGCAAAAGAATGATCGCGCCGCGCCGACTGAGTTTATCCACCGTCGTAAAGACCTGATTCCAACTTAGTTCGGGCAGGAGAACAACCACTTGTTCCAGCGTCAAAGACTTCCGGACACGCATCAGGTCGAGAATCAGGGATTCGCTGCTGAATGTCGGGGATAGATGAACCATGGCGTTCCTCCTGGTCAGACGACTGTCGCCCTCCCGGATATGGTCGGCCCGAAGAGCGATGATGTGAGCGGTAGCGTATGTCTCTCAGTTTGCGTCAGTCTCATTTCCCGGATATCAACAGCCGATTAAGTGTACGTTAACTCGTCCGGAGGCATCGGAAGGACACTAGCAGTCTTCCCGGCCACAAAGAGAGACATTCCCACTTCCCTCTCCCTGTGCCGGTGAACAGCGGACTGCGACGACTCGAACCAAGCCGAGCGTAAGTAGAATGGCTCCGAGAAGCAACATCCTCTCCTGATCAGCCTCCTTGAACCACAATGAAATGATCTCCGTCAGCATAACCACCAGAATGGTATCCACAATAAAGGTCACTTTGACGCGCCCCTCGGAGAAATAGGTCAACGTCGTTTTGAACACTTCGACGACGGCGAGCAGAATCAATGTATCGACGATAATCTGCCGCAGCCCCACTTCAACTGCCGCATCGAACAAGAGCCGGATATCCAAAAATGTTTTGATCACCCCTCCGGTGAGCGCGATGAGAATCGTCAAAATCATGAGGCTCAACACAGCCTTGATGGCCTTCATCCACAGGTCAGTCAAATCCATATCAATCACGCGACCTGCAAGATGTGACACACGGTGCACCCGAGGCTGAAAATTCGTAAACGTCATACGAAAGAACTCCCTTTTGTTGTGAATGAAACCGTTCGGATCAGGCTCAAGCCTACGGCCCCTTTCCGCTCATCATAGACCACAAACCCATAAAGAGACCGACCAATACAACCATGGCGACTTTAAATGCTCCATTTGCCGGAGATGAGATCAAGAAGTCGGTGGGTGGCATGTGGGGCCTCCTATCTACAGTTTAGAAGACACTCGGGCCGAACGGACTCTGCGTGAGGAACGTCGAGGCGCACCTCCGAGGCGCTTCTCATAAACTCGCAATGTCTGTCCAATACGTACATCACCCTCAGAGCATAGCCCGGGAATGTTCCGGCCGACTCACTAATCCATTACACAACGGTTAACTCTCCTGCGCAGCCCTCGAAAATAGTTAACAGAAGCTTAATGCGCCCGTGATGGAAGAGGAACGTCCTCGCGATAGAGAACTGTCAACCGGCTAGATGACTGACCCACAACCTGGAGCACCACTGATGATCACCTACTTCACATTGCGCCTCGGAAACCGATATCGCTTCACATCAATCGCCCTTGGGAATTCATGACGCATGCGTCCTAAGCGGAGACCGATCTCCCTTCCAGTCCGTCGCAGACAGCAATCACAACCAGCCAAGCGGGCGACCGTTGCCCTCGTGTTCATTGGGCAGTTGGCCATTGATCGGCATCGACAGGAAGTGACGGTGGACGATCAGGTCGTGCACCTCACGCCCCGTGAATTTCAATTACTGTGGACGCTGACCCAGCGGCCGGGAAAGGTCTATCGACGGGAAGAATTACTCACTCTGGTGTGGGGCACTGAGACATTCGTCGCGGTGAGGACGGTGGACGTGCACATGGCAAAATTACGGCACAAGCTTCGGACACGTGATGATCATCCGGATATTGTCGAAACCATCTGGGGCGTCGGTTATCGCTTGCAAATCGGGCCACAGTAGATGTCCGCGCCGATCGCTCCTTCTTTCATGCCGATCAACACACCTGGCTCATCACCAGGCCACCTCCTACGCCACCTTCCCCGTAACGGTTCGCCATGCAGGATTCACTCACAAGCATTCTGGAGTTTACTGATTCCTAACAAACCAGTGAATCGGTCGTTACAGCAGGGGTGTATCAGACAGATACGGCACGATTCGCTCCGTTCTGAAAGCGCCATGAAATCGTCGATTCAAACCCAAGAGGAGGAAGTTCATGTACAAAATGCCGAGTAGGTTTGTTACGAGCGTCGCGGTGATGATCACCGCACTGCTCTTTACCACCAATGTCATGGCGCAAACACCGCCCGCCGTCGAGGGGCCGCCAACTCCGGCCGCCGCTCCATCAGTCGAAGACTCGATGGCCAACTTCGATAAGAGACTGAGCCTGATGGAAGAATGGAAGGCGACGATAGAACGACTTCCTGCGCTGAGCAATAAGGTGAACTTCGGATTGAACGCGTTGCAATTCCTCTACACCCATCAGGATGCCAAGACAGCCGAGGGTCGGAGTCAGGACAACTTTGGTATCCGACGCTCTGAGTTGCTCGCATATGGAAAAATCAATGAATACATCCCGAAATGGCACGTCTTGTTCGAGTTTCAAAGCATCAATTTGGCCAATAACACGCCGGACTGTGCTGGGGCCCCTGGAGGCAATTGCGCCGCGAAAGCCGGTGGGACACCAACGGCTGGAACCTGGTTTCGGGAATCCTACATTGACGTTCGACCGTTCCCGAATCTCGCACCGAATCTGAACTTTATCCGCATGGGTGTATTCCGCATGCCCTGGGGTATTTTCACGGAAACGTCGGGCGGTCTTCGCGATGTGATCAGTTCGCCCTATCTCACCTCTGTCGGCAGTGGAGCCCAGAACAACCGTGGAACAGGCGGCCCGATTGAATTCGTTCATGAGCGCGATTACTTTGTGGATATGCGCGGGACGCTCTTTAATAAGCTGGACTATGTCGGCGGCATCATGAATAACAACAATTACACGGCGAATATCACCGGGGCAAATGGCCCGAAAGTCGGGTACGGTCGTCTGCGATATTTCCTCACCGACATCTCTTTCGTCAGCTTTACTTTTCTCGCCGGCGAGAGCAACAATACCGGCACATTCATCAACGGTAGCGGAAAGGGCGAGTTCGACCGGTTTGCGGTGGATTTCAGATATACTTCTCGCCTCCTGCCTGGATTTATGATTCAAGGTGAAGCCTGGACGGGTCATGACGGATCCAATGCGACCACCGTAGGGACGCCGGCCCAGGGCGCCTGCTTGGATATCGCGCAGTGCGGAGGCTCCGGAGCACCAGGCGCACAACGCCGCACCTGGTATCTGCTCGCCAAGTATCTGATTTCTGACGGGCCGCTGCGGAACTTTGAACCGGTCGTGATGTATGAGCAGTTTGATCCCAATACCAAGGTGTCGAACGACATGTACACCAGAACCATCATCGGCCTGAATTATTACTTTGAAAATTTGCCACCAAAGATTCAAACTAAACTGATGATTAACTATGAATTCCGCGACCATCAAGGAACCGGACCCGGAACCACTGTGGCCAATACCGATGCATTCGCCAATAACGCATTTCTGGTGCAATTCCAAGTTCGATACCAGTAGTCCGGCGTGAAGATAAGGAAGGATTCGACCACCATTACTTCTCATTCGTCGCAATTCGTCGTTACCTGCATTCGTGAATGGGGAGTTCCGATGGCAGGGGCCTGCGCCATGGCCTTGATCCTCGGGTGTGCCTCCTCAGCCAGGATGCTTACCGAATCCGAGAATGGCGGCACGATTGTCTATCCTTACTTCGACGAGCAGGACGTGCTCTCGTCGCCGGCGCGCCACGACGCACTTCGCCTCATCGAGGCGAAGTGCCCCGGCGGCTCACGCATTTCCAGAGAGGGACAAATTCCACGCATCAGTCAAACCGTTGACCAGGCCTGGAAGGGGCAAGTCTCTGGTAACGGACAGGTTTCTCGCGAACTGCTATGGGCGATACAATTCAGCTGTAAGTAGGTCAGATCACTCAACCACCTGCCTCCACACACCTTTCACCTCACGAGGACTCATTGATCAATACTCATCCGTACCCATTCGCTCCCAGCCGACTTTGTCTGCCCGTATTACGATCAATGCTGATTCAGATGGTTCGCTCATACGCTCGCTCTCGCAGCGCGACAATGGCGTGCTTCTGCATCGTCCTGTCCGGTTTCTTTGCTCTCTCAGGGTGTGTAGGTCCACTTAATCAGCGTCCGATCTACGAAGCCAAGGGGATTCAAGTGGGTATCGAAGCAGACCATACGGTAGATCTTCGTGCCACCCCGCCGATCCTCAACAGCCATCCGGCAAAGATCACGACTGAAGAAATACAAACACTCCTGGGATCGCTGGAGGTGTCAGGGTGGACTGGTATCATTGTGGGCATCTTTGAAACTCCGCAACCCAAGCCGGTATTTGGAGGTGCTGCGCTTGCGAACCTGGCCGAACAGTTTGCGAAGGCGTTCCATGAGGCCACCCCCGAGGATCATGTCTATTTCTCCTTGCAAAACCCGACGGCCCGCTATGAGACGGATCGCACCGCCGGAAGCATGTTTATCCGAGACGGGTATCTTCATTTCATTCTTGGGGATCACTATGGGTTCGAGAAAGCTGATCCCGGAGGAGGGGAACAGCGGGATCCTCGCGATACAAAGGGCATGAGGCTCTGGGTGACCCGCCCAGCGCAATCGGCGTCCGTACCGGAAGACAAAGAACCACACTGGAGCGCATTTGAGAAAGTGCATATTTCGTTGAATGTGAAAGAGGTGCTGACTGCGCTCGGGAGCACTCCCGGCATCACCAAGCCACCAACCGCGAATCCACCTCCTGCAGCGGCTTTATCCGCGTCACCGATGAAGGATGCGACTGCGCCTGCACCGGGCAATCACGATACACTGTAACAGCAGATTCAGGAACTCGGCAATGCCAACCAGCAATTGCGTACGCAGTCCGAACAGCAGACGAAGGAGCTCGACCAACTAAAAGAAGAGTTGCGACGCATCCGCGAGGATATGAAATCTGCCAAGGATTCAAAGTCGACTCTCGAGCGCACACCGTCCCGCAAAAAACCTGCCCCATAGTTAACGCCAATTTAACTCTGCGGTGGGAACCCGGTAACACCTACCCAGTACTCTCCCGTCAGCTATTCTGACGAACCGATTGGTTTCTTTAGAGGAGGAGAGTATGCGCGCAATCCCACGACCACTTCGAGCCGGTCTCGGACTCTGGCTGAATATCGCCCTTTTGTGGGGCTGCTCAACATCAGCAATCACGGCCGGCAATGAGGATCCCACCGCGACCCTCCTGTCCCAAGGCCAGGCTCAATACCATCAGGGCCAGTTCGATAGGGCGCTGACGACGATTTCCCAGGCCATCGTCCTGTCTCCAGCCAATGCAGAGGCAAGGAACGCGCGAGGATTTGTGTACCATTCGCAAGGCCTCAAGGAAGAAGCGAAACGAGACTTTACTGAAGCCATTCGGCTCAATCCAACCCACGCGCTGTACCACAGCGATCTGGGAGCCGTCTATCTGACCTCGGGGCACTACCGTGAGGCCCTGGACTCATTCAATCATGCCTTGCGCGTGGCGCCCCCTCGGCGCTGGTGCTCAATCAGCGCGGCCAAACCTACCGTCACCTCGGTCAATTCGATGAGGCACTACAGGATTTCAATGCAGCCGCACAACTCAATGGCCGAGATGCCACGATCTATGCAAATCGCGGCGTCGTTTATGCCCTAAAGCAGGACTTCGAGCAAGCCAAACGTGATCTCGACCGAGCCGCTACGCTCAATCGGACTCTCCCTGCCGTCTATCAGAGCCGCGGGCTCGTCGCAATGCTGACCGGGGAATTTGATCGAGCGGAGAGCGATTTTTCACAAGCGATCGCCATGGGAGTAGACGATCATACCCTCTACTACAATCGAGGTGTGGCTCGATCTATGCTCGGAGACAAGCTT
>JACOEF010001028.1 GCA_024998705.1 Nitrospira sp. | reverse complement strand
CCTCCATTGGGCGCACAGGTGACCTCGCCGCCATTCACACGTTGGCCAGCGCGATTGATGATCGCGAAATGCGGAGCGTACCCCTCGGTTGTCAACACCTTGAGGGTCTTGGAGCACACCTCCAGCGGTGCTCCCCGTCGATGGACGTGATGATCGTCATCGGCCACTTCGAGAAACGGTCCTGCGAATAGCGCGAAGTCCCCTTTCCACATGCAAGGGTCTTGTGCGGGCAACACCGCCCACCAGCGCGCATCGGATCGTTCGAACGAGATGGGTTCATGGGAGAGCACAAAATATGGGACGAACGGAGGCTGACTCAGCAGCAGCGCCGTCTCGGGCCCGATTGGCTGTGAGACCCCTCGTGGGTAGCTG
>JACOEF010001027.1 GCA_024998705.1 Nitrospira sp. | reverse complement strand
TGGTCGGTCCAAATGAATCTGTAAGCTGGGTTACAGGACGGGAAGGATCAATAAGACTCTCAACAATGAGGGCAGCCATGCGCATGAGATATCTCCCAGCCGGGTTGTCGGTAGAAGGGCATCTGCGCACGCCACTCCCCTTTCGACTTCCTTTCAATGGATGCAACCGTAGGAATGGAAGTTCGTGCCCCCTGATCGCTTCAGCCTGGTATAACCGGAACAACGTGGCCTTGATCGAAACCACCATGTTCGGCGACAGCTTCCTTGGGGGTTGTCTTTAACAAATGATTCAGCCTTCGGTGTCCGAACCCGCTTAAGCTGTAGGGTGTAGCGCATCACTGCTCACGGT
>JACOEF010000471.1 GCA_024998705.1 Nitrospira sp. | reverse complement strand
TCCTGCCATCAGCTTGTTCATGATTTCCCCCTTGTAATCAAGGAATACCCAAAGAGGCCCGCATTGTACTGAAGGGAGCGGGGGCGACGCAAGGGGGTTGTATAAAGAAGCGTTTGGGAGGGAGGAGTCTGGGAGGAGGACCTTCTTTGCAGCCGAGTGACCGTTCAGGCCTTCCCTAGCGACTTGAGCATCGACGACACATCTCGACAGGTATCGGAGAGCCCTTCTAATCGACGGCCCTTTTCCGTCAATAGCCCTGCGATCGTCTTCACCTCGAGCTCGAACTGCTCGATTTGACGGGCCACGTCCGCTGTCTTGCTCGCCGCCACCTTCTGCTCCGTCACCTCACGCTGGAGGTCTCGACAAATGCCCTGGAGCGATTGTACCTCTTTCACTGAGGCATCCAAATCCTGCTTGAGCCGAGCCACAGCCGCGTCTCTACTCCGAATATCCGCATCAAGCTCAACCTGTGCAACTTCGCTCTCCCGCCTGCGCTCATCCATCTGCTGGATCACCTGCGTCCAGGCCGATACGAGACCCGGCCCGAGATTGGGCTGCTCTGGAACCGGATGACCGGCCTGGATCGATTGAAGCACACGCTGCATCCATTCCGTAAACTGATCCAATTCGCTCAACTTCAGATCATCGGTTGACACCGCTCTAGCAGTCGGCCTGTCTGGTTCAAGGCGGGGAGCGGTGACCCTGGGCTTGGGAACGACTCGTGACGTCGACCAGCGCTGATACTCAAGAAGCGCAGCCACACCATGTCGGCAAATCGGCGGCTCGGATAACGTGCACGAACATTTGGCTTCCAAATGGCCATCGATCAGACGAATGGTCTGTTCATACAATCCGGAGTTGCCCATCACCGACGACGTCAGCTCCGTATCGGACGCATCCGTCATTTGTACACGGCGTTCTGTCTGATATTGCTTTCCGATTTGAAACGCGTTGGGCTCCACCACTGAGCTAATCATGGCCGCTTCCAACAAACTCAGACGATCGGCCGAGCACGCGATTCTCCCCTTCATAATGCCACCTGTGGAATTATTGGTACCGCCGAGTCGTCCTTGCAGCCTACCGAGTGATCGCCGCAGTGTCATGGAATCACCACCTTTGTCGTCCATCTGCCCAACGAGGCCCGAGTGTATGACAGATTCTTGTGAACGGCCATCCCGCAGGCGGGGGGAATTGGGAAGAATGAATCGAGGCCGCGTAGTTTTGCGGCCACTGAAGACTCTTATCGGCAGCGTCGCGGAGGTCCTTGAGCCCCCTGGGGGGTAAGCCACACATAATCCGCAATCCCTTGTTGCATGGCCTGATAGAGTTCTGCGGCCCGTTCCCGTTCAAACGTGGCCATATACACCGTCACCTGCTGAAGCCCCTCTGGAACTCGTCGAGCCACACGATCCGGCACCGGCACCCCATATTGCACATGGCCTCCGCCGGTATAACTGAGCAGGGGACCCTGGCCGGGGCTGGCATGGACACGTACCCGCTTCATCGCCGCAGCCAAGGTCTTCGCCATCCCCTCGTCTCTGACCATAGAAGCTTCATACATGGTTTGATAGTCCTCGGGGGCCCCACCGCCGTGGCAATCCTGAAGTTGAGATAAAATCCGTGACCGGTAGGCAGGCGCATCCACAATCGCCTCCCCCTCCATGCCCCACTGACGCCATTCGGGCTGTTCCTTCGCTTGAACCAAGCCCTGCTTCACCACCTGCCGAATCAGGCTCTTCGGCGGATTCATGGCCAAAAGCGGAAGGTGTTGATCTTTCGCGAATTGCACCAATGGTTCGTAATCTTCGAAGGCCCCGCCCCAATTTGGTTTCCATGCGACCTGTTCCAGGAACTCCACACGAGTGCTTTGCGTTGAGCTCAGGTAGCCATCGAGAGCCGGTTGACCGTCCCACCCAAACATTTCCATCGCAAGCCATGGCCGACGCCCCTGCCCCATAAGAGAGCGAAGCACCGTCAAGGCCGCGTCAATGTGCGATCGATTGTGATGCTCTTCCCCCAGATAGATCACATCGTACGTGACCAGTCCCTCCAACCACACCTGCATCGGCACCGGGAGGCCGGTCTTGGCATCCACGACCTGACCCACCGCCCATTCATTCCACAGTTGATTCGTGGCTAGCAACGAGTGGTCCTTCGCCTGGCAGCCGACCATCAGCAGGACACAACTCAGCAGCGTAAGCAGTCGGCTTGGCACAAGAACGGCCTCCCGATGAATCCATGTCAGGAATGTAGCCATATCGTCTACCTAACACAGGGTAGCGGGCGTCGCAAGGCCGCGCTCTTGACTCCTTCCTGATCGGCCCGATACCCTGCCGAAACGCATCCAGTAGCCTTCATCACCACATGCGAGCCGAGAGCCACAAACCGCTGACCGATTCATGCACGTCACCCCTGACAACCTGACCACCTTTCGAAAACAGGTCACATCAGCACGGTCACTGGATGCCACTGCCTGGGAGACTTCGCGCCACCTCGTCCACGCGACACACTGGCCAATCACCCTTCACGCGCTCCAGAAGGCCATTGAATCCTCGGCCGTCTCGAATGACATCAAGCAAGCCCTGGTCGCAGCCCTGCCGCCGGAGCACGAGATGGCAACCCGCCCCGCCTCCGCCGAATCGCTCAAGCACCTGACGGGACTCTCGCCCACAAAAGCCTTGCGGGCTCTGTGTACCTTCTTCGGTGTGCGCTGGAACCAGCCGACGAAATGGCCGTTGCCGACAGTCACACCAGACTCTGTCGATGAATTTATCCGCCGGCACCAGAATCCCTTTGCCCTGCTGACACAGGAATCCCCGGCTTCCGTCCTGGATCTGGGTGCCGGGGACCTCTCCTTTGCCGAAGAGCTGGCCACGCTTTATGTACCCCAACTAGCCGCGCAAAGCAGGCCCCTGATTCTACACTGCCTTGACCGGCTGGATCCCGTCTCGCAGCTGGGTGGCCCCTTGCACGCCCATCCGATCCGCCTGAACCGTCTGCGCTCCAGACCTGGCCTGGAATTCCGCTTTTACGGCGATCAAGACATGTTTGCGCTCGACCCGCTCGAACAAGACCAACGCCTTGCCGGACGGTACCTGATCGTCACGTGCTGGGCGCCGGCCACGCCGACGTTTGCCTATGAACCTATGCGCCTCTCTCCAACCTGCCTCGCTGAAGAGCTGCGGCGCACAAAGGGGGAGTCCCGGCAAGTCCGGCACGGCAAAGAATCCGCCCTCGAAGTGCAACACGGCGGGCGGAGCCTGCTCTTTCCGTCGTGGAAATTCGATATCCGCGGCCCGCTTGCCCTCTTGGAGTTGATGGCCGCACGCGGAGCGTTATGCGTCCTGGGAGCCGTTGATTCCCAAGTGTTTTGGGAAATCCTGTCGCAATTGATCGATGATCCGCAGGTCAGACCCCGTGACCTCATCCTGTCTACGCAAAATCTGCCTGAGGTCTTCGGAGACCTCTACCGGAAGCTCGCAGCGCTCCCGAGCGGCGGATCCTGCCTGTTGTCAAACCTCACCCCATTGCGTCGGACCTTCCCTTCGGTGCTGCGCACCCCCGCCGGCACGACCGCAGGCTACCGATTCCGACAGGTCATCATTCAGCGCGGCGCTCTGTTCGAAGGCGTTCCAGCCAGCAGCACCGCCCGACGGTTTGAGGGGATGGTGGAAGAAACTCCCCCCTGGTTCCTTACTCTCGTTCCTGAACCAGTGCAGACCGCGTGACAGGCACACCAACGTCACGTTAACGCGGCCGGCCATACAACTCCCGCGTGAATGTCCGTATAAATTGACGGTCTCCAGACCCTTTGTTAGACTTCGGGCATAACGCCCCTGGTGCCGACTGTCACCCTCTTCGAAACATCCCAACGTGAATTCTGCCCAATCTATCAAATCGATACAGGACAATATCGCGCAGGTCATCAAGGGCAAGCCGCAGGTGATCGAGATGGCCGTGGTCTGCCTGCTGGCGCGCGGGCATCTCCTGATCGAGGATGTCCCCGGCGTCGGCAAGACCACGCTGGCCCATAGCCTCGCCCGCTCCCTCGATTGCTCCTTTAAACGCATTCAGTTCACCAGTGACCTGCTGCCCTCCGACATCGTCGGCATTTCCATGTTCAATCGCCAGAAACAAGCGTTTGAGTTCATGCCGGGCCCGCTGTTTGCCAACATCGTCCTGGCCGATGAGATCAATCGAACAACACCGAAAACTCAGAGCAGTCTGCTGGAAGCCATGAGCGAAGCCCAAATCTCCGTGGATAACCAAACCTATCCTCTGCGTCAGCCGTTCATGGTCATTGCCACACAAAATCCGGCGGAATATCACGGCACCTTTCCGCTTCCGGAATCCCAGCTCGACCGATTCCTTATGCGACTTCGCATCGGCTACCCGACTCCTGATGAGGAAAAGAAAGTGCTGGATCGCCCGCAGCTGCTGCACCCGGCCGACGACATTCAACCGGTACTCAGTGCGCAACATATAGTCGATCTTCAAGCGCAGGCGGAAAAGGTCCGGATGGAAGACAGCTTGATGGACTATCTCCTCGCCATTGTGTTCGCCACCAGGCACAACACACTGCTGTCGCTGGGCGTGAGTACGCGAGGGGCTCTCGCGCTGTGCAGAGCGGCGAAAGCCCTGGCCCTGGTGCGAGACCGGACCTATTGTCTCCCCGAAGACATCAAGGAACTCGCACCAACCGTCCTCTCACACCGCGTCATGCTCAGTCGCACCCAGGGGATGCGCACGAACACCGTCGAGCACACAGAACGGGTCATTCAAGACCTGCTTGAGACGATCCCGGTTCCCGTGTAACAACTGCCGGGCGCCGACTCCTGGCATCGCGCAGCGTCACGATCAGACCATCCGGTAAGTAGCCGTTTATCATCATGGCAGCCAAGAGCCTCCAGACGCTGGTCCGTCGACTCTTCCGCGACCGCACCATCCGCGTCACCACGGAAGGCACCCGTTTCCTGTTGTTGACCTTGGCGGTTGGGATCGCCGCCGTCAATACCGGCAATAATCTGTTCTACCTGCTGCTGGCCATGATGCTGAGTCTGGTCGTGCTGTCCGGATTGCTGTCGGAACAATGTGTGCGGCGACTGGATTTCCATCGTCACCTTCCGGACTATCTGTTCGTCAATCAGCCGACCACCGCAACACTTCGGGTCGCCAATCACAAACCACGTATCCCGAGCGTCTCACTCCGGCTGTTCGATGTGGTTGCCGGGAACGATCTCGATCGTGGAATTCACCTCACGCACCTCGCGCCCGCATCATCAACCCTCTGCTCATACCCGCTACTGGTACGGCAACGAGGACCGTACCGGCTGGACGGGATCCGTGTCGTAACCCCGTTTCCCTTCGGCCTCTTTGACAAGAAATCATTTTATCCTCTCGAAGCGACGCTCATCGTTTGTCCGGAACTCATTCCCCTTCCTCCACTGCAACTGCAGACACTGAATGCCCTGGGGCAGGATCACGCCCTGGCGCGGCGAGGCCCCGGAAATTCTCTGTACAACTTGCGTGAGTTCCGTCCCGGGGACGATTCTCGCGCCATTCATTGGATGACCACGGCACGGACCGCAAAACTCATGCTCAAGGAAACCGAGGCGGAAAATCGACGATCGATCACGCTGGCCATCTCAACCGTTGCACCGGACGAGGCGACACACAGGTTCGAGCGGACGCTCTCGATCGCCGCCTCCCTTATTGATCACTTTCTGCAAGACGGGCACCAAGTCCGCTTGGTACTGGGCGACCAGCAGGACCTGGTGGCTTGCGGGACAGACCAATCCCTGCCTCTGCTTCACGCCCTGGCGCTCTGCAAACAAGGGGCGCCGGCAACGGAGACCGTCGTTCAACAAGCCATCGCCCAAGCGCTTGCGGAGGGGCACGAGGGCCCGACGATTCTGCTCTCCCCCTGGTCGGATCCGGCACGACGCAGCGAAATGCCATCGGTCGACTACATCATGACTCCTCAGTCACACAGGGATCTCTTCGATGACGCTGGATCGAGCGTTCCGGCTTAGCTCCATTCTGCTGGCGGCAACCGGCTTCGCGAGCCTGACGCTCTCGATTCCCTTACCGTTCTGGCTTCTCACCTTGGCAGGTGCCGCCTTCGCCCTGGCGCTGCTGCGCGTGAATCCCACACCAGGCATTTCCGGAGTCGTCCAGCATCTCCGCTTCTCGGCCCTGACATGGAATATTTTTCTCCTTCTCGCCTTCGCCGGCTTCTGGATCGATCTGCTGCTGGTCTCGCAGTAACTCCTCCCAGCCGGGATTCATTTTCTCGTACTGCTCCTGGTGAACAAACTCACCAACCTCGACCAGCGGCGAGATTTTTTGCACCTCTATGCCATTAGCCTGATTACACTCCTCGCCTCAGCCGCCATGACGACCCAGATTTGGTATGCCCCCTTCTTCTTGGTGTATCTGGTGGCAGGCGTCTGGACCCTGCTCCTGTATCACTTGCTGCAGGAGCGGGAAGAGGGTGTCGGCCACCAAGCAGTCGGCACTCACTCCGGAGAGACGCACTCGCC
>JACOEF010001026.1 GCA_024998705.1 Nitrospira sp. | reverse complement strand
TCGATGCCGCCGCCGGACCCCAGATCCAACACCGTCTCACCCGCATGCAGCTCAGCCAGGGCCGTTGGATTCCCGCAGCCCAGCGAGGCCGCCACCGCATCCGCCGGCAACCCCTGACATTCCTGATCTGAATACAGGTTGGACGTGATCGGATCGACATTCATCAGCGCGGGGGAAGCTCCGCAGCAGGAACTGCCTCCGCTCTTGGCTCTTGCGGCCGCTTCACCATACTTTTCCTTGACCAACTCTCGAATCGCTTGTGCGTCCATTTCGTCGCCTCCCCTCTATGCATCAAGTTTATTTGATCTATTCGACACAAAAAAAATCAACAGCAGCCGGCGCCACGACGCGCCCGCCTTGCCTGCTTGAACGAATCGACGAGCTCATCCAGTTCGGCAAGGGCCTCGGCGTTCACGGCATAATACATCCATCGGCCCTCACGGCGATCCACGATCATCCCCGCATCTTTGAGCACCTTCAGGTGAAAGGAGAGCCGAGACTGCCCGGCCTGCAGGCGATCCGTCAGTTCGCAGACACAGCACTCGCCCTCTTTCAGCTCGTCCAGAATCTCCAAACGGGTTTGATCCGCAAGTGCATGGAACAATTCCGCAGCTCGTGTTGGATTTCGCACCGTGCTTCCCTTCATGGTAAAAATATATATCAATAAATATTGATCAGTCAAGCAGGCGCCTTTATGTGTTGCTCGACGGTCCTCACTTTGCTAAGGTGACTCGCTGGCGACATTGCCACCCTCACTGAATTGAGCCACCACATGGTTTGGGACCCCAAAGACCCTTGGAGCAAGAAGG
>JACOEF010000619.1 GCA_024998705.1 Nitrospira sp. | reverse complement strand
GCGCGTCCGGAAGCGTCCCTGAATCTTCGAGAAGTCGTTGGCCTTGCTCTGTTTCATTTCCCCTAGCACAGCATCAATATCTTCTTGGGAAGTGACAACTACCCATGCACGCCCCTTGCAGATAGTTCCCAGCTCTTCGGTAATGGTCTGAAGATTCAGCATCAGGTGGGAATCTGTCCCGATGATCTGCCCCACTTCATCGACCAAGAAAATAAGACGATGCTCTTCTCCCTTCGAGTCCAGATACTCCTTGACCCATTTACAGAGGTTTTCGACGGTTAAGGC
>JACOEF010000618.1 GCA_024998705.1 Nitrospira sp. | reverse complement strand
GGCTGAATCGGCGCGTTCCTCAAACGGATGCGCTAAAACCTCCAGCAGTCGTTCAAAGGGTTGGAGGTCGGCATGAACTGTCGCCGCCGTGAGAGCCTCTTCCACCTGGTAATTCCGTGGAATGTACAGGGGATTCACGCGCCGCATTCTTTCAGCTTGAGTCAGGACCCGTGTCGGATCTCGTCGGCTTCGTTCACGCCAACGCCCCAACCAGCGAGACAATTTCGTCGTCGTGACAAACAACGATGCTAGGCTTTGTTCATTCCCCTCCGCAGCGTCGGCAAGCCTTCGCCAGGCCAGAGTATGATCGACTGCGGATTCTTCCAGTAGTACGATCCAATCTCGAGCGAGAATACCGTCGTCAGGTTCATTCGTGATGAGCCCCAATTTATCCCGCGCGATACTCAACCAATGAATCTCGTAACGCGCAGGGAAGGCCTCGATGATATCAACTACCCTTGATAATGAGCGACCGGGATCATGCTCGGCTATCAACGGCAATACCGTTTCAGCCAATCG
>JACOEF010000509.1 GCA_024998705.1 Nitrospira sp. | reverse complement strand
GCTGACGACGTGGCCCGCCTGGTCGCAGGTCACGATGCCGTCATCAGCGCCTTCAATTCGGGATGGAGCAATCCGGACATCTACAATCTTCAGGTCACCGGCGCGAGATCAATCATCGACGGAATCAAAAAAAGGCCGGTCTCAAGCGATTGTTATTCGTGGGGGCGCAGGGAGCTTGGACGCAAAGCCAGGAGTCTAGGCCGTGGATCTGCCCGGATTCCTGGCAGAGTATAAAGAAGGCGCCCTCGCAACAGGCGAGGCCCTGACCATGCTGCGGAACGAATCCGGTCTTGACTGGGCTTTTCTCTCTCCTTCAGCGGATCTCGCTCCCGGCCAGCGCATCGGGACATTCCGGCTGGGTACGGATCAGATGTTGAGGGATGCAAATGGGAAGAGCCGCATCTCGACGCAGAATTAGTGGGGCGTTCCCATCCCCCACGACCGGCGACCAGCCCGGCCATGCAGATCCTGCGGTCGCCTTGGACGGAATAGTGGACAACGTTGTATCACCGACTCGCGCTCTGAGCGTGTTTCTATGAGCAAAACACCTCAACGTCCGAAGGTCGTCATCGTCGGCGGCGGGTTCGGCGGCCTTCATGCTGCCAAGGCCTTGTCGAACACAGTGGTGGACGTCACGCTGATCGACCGCAAGAATCACCACACGTTTCAGCCGTTGTTGTACCAAGTGGCATTGGCCGTGCTCTCCCCTGCTGAGATTGCCTCCTCGCTCCGTCATATCCTGCGCACATCGCGCAACGTTCAAATCATTCTTGGCGAGGTGATAGGGTTCGACATCACCGCTCGGCGGGTGCAACTCAGCGATGGGACAGCGCTCGGCTACGATTACCTGATTGTGGCGGCCGGAGCGCGCCACGCGTATTTCGGTCATGACGAATGGGAGAGAGATGCGCCGGGGCTCAAGACGATCGAGGATGCGGTTGAAATCCGAAGTCGGTTATTGCTGGCGTTCGAAACGGCAGAACGCGACGCGCATTTCACCGGCAGACACACTCCGTTGAGTTTCGCCGTCATCGGCGGAGGCCCGACGGGTGTCGAATTGGCGGGAGCGATTGCGGACCTTTCGCGGCGAGCCCTGACAAAAGATTTCAAAGCGATCGACACGGCACAGGCGCGCGTCCGGCTGTATGAAGGGTCCCCGCGTATCTTGGGTCTGTATTCGGAAGCCACGTCATGGAGCGCCACGGAGCAACTGCGGCAGTTGGGGGTTGAAGTCTGCACCGAGAGTCTGGTGACGGCGGTTGAACCGGGGCGAATCAAAGTGCGAGACGAATGGATCGCAACCGACGTCACGCTCTGGGCGACGGGAGTCGCCCCTTCGCCGTTGGGCCCCGCACTCGGCGCCGCAACCGACCGCGCAGGGCGAGTGTGCATCGAGCAGGACTTGAGCGTCCCCGGACATCGTGACATCTTTGTGATCGGCGATATGTCGGCGTTGATCGATGCCAACGGACGACCGGTGCCTGGCCTGGCTGCCGCGGCGATACAGCAGGGGCAAGCCGCGGCGGTGAATATCCTGCGCGACATACGCGGCGCGCCCCGTCTTCCGTTCAGATATCGTGATCGGGGCAGTATGGCGACCATCGGCCACCATCGCGCGGTGGCGGAAATTGGATCCATGAAGCTGTCTGGTGTGATGGCGTGGCTTCTGTGGTCGATAGTCCATGTCTTACTGCTCATCGGTTTTCGCAACCGTGTCGCGGTCATGGGGCGATGGGTGTGGACCTATGTGACACGCGAGGGAAGCAGTCCGCTCATTACCGACTACCAACAGGCAGAAGCTGGTTCAATAGGAGTGCAGCACCCGCCGATTTCAGTCGGAAGAAAAGGTGTGGATTGACGCGGTAGAGTCCTCACGCGCATGGGAGGTGATGTGAATGGCAGTAAAAGTAATCGTCGGTCCTCCTGTCACCACCATTAATCACGGCAGTACCTTCCTGGTGTCAGAATTCGACGGTTCCATCACGGATGCCTCCGACCAAGGTTTCTATTCGCGTGATACGCGATACATCAGCCGCTATCAGCTATATATCGACGGCAAACCATGGACGTTGCTGAATTCAGGCGCCGTGGCCTATTTCGCCTCGCGAACCTACCTCGTGAACCCCAAGGTCCTCGCGGAGTCTGGGGCCATTGCCGCCGGAACTGTGGGACTGGTGCTGGGCCGCACGGTCGGCGAGGCCATTCACGAAGACATCGATATCAAGAACTACAGCACCGAGCGCGCGCGGTTCAATCTGGAACTCCTGATCCGTCATGACTTTGCCGACATCTTCGAGGTGAGGGCGAAAACATTCACACGCCGAGGCCATATCGAAACCGAATGGACGGGTAACGATCAACGATTGATCACCCGCTATGCCAATGGCGACTTTCATCGAGCGCTGATGCTGTCCTTCGAGAAGTGCGACTCGAAGGCGCAATACGGCAACGGTCGTATTCACTTCACGATGGATCTTGCGCCCGGCGCCGCGTGGCATGCGTGCTGGAAATACGAGATTCAGGAGGGCGGCGACATCCGGCGCGCCCCCGTCGGCTGTGCGCATGAGTGCGAGTACACCGGCGCCGCGTCTACGTTGACGAAATGGAAACAAGCCACGACGCAGATCACGACGTCGAACGAGGAATGGTATCGATTGTACCGGCAATCGGTCGAAGATATGGCGGCCCTCCGCCTCGCGGCAGACGATCAACACCAGGAAGAACTGCTGGCCGCCGCCGGTGTGCCCTGGTTCGTCAGCGTCTTCGGTCGTGACAGTCTGATCGTCAGCCTGCAGAACATGATGGTCTATCCTGATTTTGCTCGAGGCACGCTCAGGCGGCTGGCTGATCTCCAGGCGACGGACATGGATGCCTATCGAGATGCGGAGCCGGGAAAGATGCCCCACGAGCTCCGAATGGGTGAGTTGGCCCATTTCAAACGCATTCCCCATACGCCTTACTACGGAACGGCCGACGCAACGATCCTCTATATCATCGCCTGGCACGAGGCCTGGAAGTGGCTGGGAGATGAGGCCCTCTTCTCTCAATATGAACCGGTCGTCAAGAAGTGCCTGCGCTGGATCGACGAGTATGGGGACCGCGACGGAGACGGGTTTCAGGAGTACCAGACCCGCTCGGACCAGGGGTACGAAAACATGGCGTGGAAGGACGCCGGCGACGCGGTCCTCTACCCCGACGGCTCGCTCGTCAAGGGGCCGAAAGCGTTGTGCGGATTGCAGGGGTACGTCTTCGACGCCAAACGCCGGGCCGCCGAGGCAGCGGACCATTTCGGCGATCCCGGTCTGGCTGCGACGCTCAGGCAGGAGGCGGCCGATCTTCAGCAACGGTTTGAAGAGCGATTCTGGTGCGAAGACCTCGGGTACTATGCCTATGCATTGGACGGCGAGAAGAAGCGGGTAAAGACGATCGCGTCTAATGCTGGTCATCTTCTGTGGAGCGGTATCGTCCGCCAGGATCGCGCGGAGCGAGTGGTGCGACGATTGCGCGAGCCTGACATGTGGAGCGGATGGGGGATCAGGACGTTGTCGGAGCGTCATCCCGCCTATAACCCCTTTTCCTATCAGAACGGATCGGTATGGCCGCACGACAACGGCCTCATCGCGATGGGGTTCAAGCGGTATGGATTCGGGGAGGAAGCGGCCATGATTGCCCGCGATATCAGCGAGGCAGGCAAGTACTTTTTGCTCAACCGCCTGCCCGAACTCTATGCCGGTATTGAGCGGGGGCCTGGAACGTTCCCGGTGCAATACCTCGGGGCGAATGTGCCGCAGGCCTGGGCGGCCGGCAGTGTGTTTCACCTTCTCCGCGCCATCTTGGGACTCGACGCCGATGCGTCAAAGAAGAGGCTCTATGTCGATCCCCTGCTTCCAGCCTGGCTACCGGATCTCACCCTGCGCCAGCTGAGGGTCGGCAAGGCGACGCTTGACCTCCGCTTTTGGCGGGAGGGAACCGTCACCAGGCACGAGGTACTGGCCGTAGAGGGTGAGGTACGGGTCGAGGCGCGTGGCGCATCCGGAACGAACGAGTGAAAAGGCGACGGGCTGGGTGACTGGGCTGTGGCCGGTCTCCTGGCTGTTGACCGGGCACCGTCAGGTGCCCGGATCGCCGGGTGCAGCCAACGAAGTTCTCGCCTACGCATCAGCGGACGTCTGTGCAGCGCCCCACTGATGCATCGCGTCGACGACCGGTTTTAAACTGGTGCCCAATGGAGTGACGGAGTACTCGACCTTAGGAGGCACCTGGGCAAAGACTTTACGCGCGATGATCCCGTCACGCTCCATCTCCCGGAGCTGCTGAGTGAGGACCTTCTGCGTCACGCCGGCGAGGGCTCGACGTAACTCGGAGAATCGTTTCACATCTTGAAACAGATACCACAAGATCACGATCTTCCATCGGCCGGCGATCAACTTGCTCGTCAATTCGGCCGGGCATGTGCGGGGCTGTTTCACCGGCGCTCCTCTTGGGTCGGTTACCAGATGGTGACTCCCCCACCTGACGGTGCCTTCTTGCCTTGTGCTCCACCGGCGTTATACCGAAACTGCAGCGGCGAACCAAGTTGAAACGTCACCATGCCGCCAAGAGGGAAGGAGCGCAATCATGACCAGGCAAGAGATCAGCAGAGAGCATCAGGCCGTTGATATCCGTCGTGCCGAGGATCGGTTTCATTCGCGCATCGGCTGGCTCAATTCCCGGCACAGCTTCAGCTTTTCGAACCACTATGATCCGGAGAATACGCACCACGGGCTGCTGTTGGTGAGCAACGACGACATCGTGGCGCCTCAGAGCGGCTTCCGGACCCATCCCCATCAGGACATGGAAATTGTGACCTGGGTGTTGGATGGGGAGCTGGAGCATAAAGATTCAGAAGGCAATCAGGGCCTCCTTTTTCCGGGATTGGCCCAACGCATGAGCGCTGGAACAGGCATCTGGCATAGCGAGATGAACCCGCTGGGAGAGAAGCCGGTGCATTTTATCCAGATGTGGGTGCCACCCGACACGGAACAGATCAAACCCGGCTATGAGCAGCTCGACATTAACGGAGAGTTGAACAAGGGCGGGCTCATTCCCATCGCGTCCGGACGGGGACATCACGCGGCCATTTCCATCCGTCAAAAGGGCGCAGTCCTGTGGGGCGGGCGGCTGAAGCCTGGTGAACCGGTGCACGTTCCGGATGCGCCCTATGTGCATGTGTTCATCGCAAAAGGGGCGG
>JACOEF010000617.1 GCA_024998705.1 Nitrospira sp. | reverse complement strand
CAAGATGCCTCCCGCTCTCAAGACCGATCAGCATCCCATCACATTCTCCGACCGCAACGATTTCGACGCTGCACAACTGATTCATTTGTACCGGCAGGCTCCCTGGGCCAAGCATCGCGCACTGGAGCAGGCACAGGCCATGTTGGCGAAGACCGACGTGGTCATCTCGGCGTGGGATGGCCCACGTCTGGTCGGCTTCGGCCGCGTGCTGACCGATTATGTATTCCGGGCGTCGATTTGGGACGTGATCGTCGATCGCGACTATCAGGGGCGCAAGATCGGCACCGAGATCGTTCGACGGATTCTCGAGCATCCCACTCTTCAGCAGGTTGAACTGTTTTGGCTCTGCACGCGCATGCCTGGGTTTTATGAACGGCTGGGGTTCAGCGCAAAAGAGCAGACCGGTATGGTCTGGTCCCGGAAGAAATCGGGTCCGCAAGCCGAGTAGTCCATCCGCCTCCATCGGGTTTCGTTTAGACACTCTCCAGTCCCTGACGATGATCGCTGGCCTCGCCTGTCCTTGCACGTGAGCCGTACAGCCTTGCCTGGTTGTGCTATGTCGGCTGAATTCGGTGCAACCGTTTGGGCGAACAACAGACCGCGAGAAAGAAGAGGCTCGTGGCCAACAGCACAATGGACGGACCGGAGGGAAGATCGAAGGCATAGGAGAGCAGGACGCCGCTCACGGCGCAGAAGATGCCGATGAGCATCGAATAGAGCGTCATCTGGGTCAGGCTGTGCGTGAGCTGGTAGGCGGTGGAAGCGGGGATCAGGATCATCGCAAACACCAGAATGGCCCCGACGGTTTTCAGCGCAATCACCACGGTGAGCGCTACCAGTGTCAGGAGGAGATAGAAGATTTGCCGCGCGGGAACGCCGGACGCTGCCGCCATCTCTTGGTCGAACGCAATGAAGTACAGTTCTTTCGAGAGCAGGAGGATCGTTCCCAACACCACCACGCTCAACGCGCCGATGGTCATGAGCTCTTCCGTGGTCACGGAAAGGACGCTGCCGAAGAGGTAGCCGTAGACCTCCGGGTTGTACGATTTCATGAGCCCGAGAAAGAGAATGGCCAGCGCCATGGTGGCGGTGTAGAGGATGCCGATGGACACGTCCAGTTTCATGCGGCCCTTTTCCTCAACCCAGCCCGTGATCCAGACCGTCGCCAGGCCGAACACAATCGCGAGGCTGAGCGGCGGAAGGCCAAGGAGATAAGCGAGGGTGACACCGGCAAACGCGGCATGGGCGGTCCCGGCCCCTGCGAATGCGAGACCGCGCAAGACGACGAAGACGCCGATGACGGAGCAGACGGCGCCGACCAGTGCGGCGGCCAGGAGTGAGCGTTGCATGAAATCGTACGCGAGCAGTTCAAGCATCTTGGTCTGTGGTGTCGTGTGATTTGGTGAATGAGTGAGACCGATGACTGATGCGATAGCGCGAGAGGTCTAGGAGCGCAGACCTTCGCCAGGCCGATACATCGTCGGTTCTTCAGTGGTGATGGTAATCCTCAACGATGACGAAGTCCTTGTCGGTAATGACCAGTTCTTTTCCGTACACCTGACTCAGAATGTCGGGCTGTAGGACTTCTTGCGGCGGCCCCGCGGCAAACAGTTTCGTCTTGAGCAGCACCAGCCGGTCCACCCGGGACCGGATCCTGTTGATGTCATGGGTGATCATGAGAATGGTCAGCTTCAGTTCTTGATGCAGCTGCTGGATCAATTCCACCACACTATGCTGGGCGGTGAGGTCCAACCCGGTCGTCGGTTCGTCCAGCAAGAGAATCCGAGGCTGCTGCGCCAACGCCCGAGCGATGAACACCCGTT
>JACOEF010001025.1 GCA_024998705.1 Nitrospira sp. | reverse complement strand
TGAGAGAGGGCGAGGGGAGCGGGTTGGCGACCCTGTCCCCCCCATGTCAGGTGGGTCGATTTCGGCAGATCGGATCACTCCGCTCGTCAGGAGCATTCGGAGTGCGTGGGTCTTTTGTTGGGATGGCTTGCGGATTACTTTTTTCGAACTGGCCATGGACCCTCAGGGTGCGATGTGGTGTGGGTAAGAAACTTGGGCGAATGAGAATAGCTACATCCAAAGAATGCGGCCTAGTTCTTCGTCGAGTTCCTTGGCGTGTTGACAGTGGCTGCAGCGAGCGAAGAGGCCGTCGGTACCAGGTGAGGTCTGGGAGCGGAGCACCAGCTGATATTTGTGTCCTCCGCAGAATGGACAAGCTTTGCCTTGCAGTTCCCGGCGTACTGTCCCGATTCTTCCAACCTGTTTGTGCATAGTGCCTCCAGCAATCATAGGGGAGAGTTATGCGTGGGGACCCGCCGGCTAATCGGGGCGGGATATAGTGACTCGTGCATGCTCAACCATACCCAGCAAGCGGGTTGAGGAGAATACCGTGGAGGAGGGGAGTGCGAGTTATCAAAAGAGGGGTGGTGGACTGTCAGTGAATGGTTGCTGGGGGATGGTGATGTTTAAACAATAAGGCATGGACAATGAATGATGAGGAGAATTTTGTAATGAACTGCGACGCCC
>JACOEF010001024.1 GCA_024998705.1 Nitrospira sp. | reverse complement strand
GGCTTAACAAGATTCTTCCACGGATCATCTCAGATGACTTCCTGAGCGGCAGCGGCATCGGGAACGAGATTTCTTTCTACATTTTTGACTACCCGCCTGCAGAGGAGCTCCGAGTACGAGCTCACCTTCGTTTCTTAGTAGACCACATTCCCAAACAAAAACCAGAGCTTCGTTTCACGCACATCAACCTGTTCAATCTCGTGCTGGACCACCTCAAGCGCCGGAAATTGCTCGAGAAGGCACTACAGATACAACGGGAGAAGGGTGACGAAGCTCTCAAGGCGGCGTTGGCTG
>JACOEF010001023.1 GCA_024998705.1 Nitrospira sp. | reverse complement strand
AGGGCAGGCTCCCCTTCACACCAGTAACCCGGTGTTGAGGCCGGGGCACACCTAGCCTGCCCTCCCTCCGGTCATCACTGTTCAGGTCTGTTCGACAACCGCTAGCCGCCTGAACTCTCATCGAGGAAGCCGCGAGATCAACCGCGGCTGGCCAGAACGTTCATTGGGATGATGCTCGACACGGAAAAACAGGGGCTTCTGTTGAATCGGGACGGAGAGTTCCAGATAAATCACACCCTGCCCATTTTCCCAAATGCGTTGCGCTGGTCGTAGCGTGGCCAGCATCAAGTCCTGGGCTGTCACAAACTGTTCGGCTTTGGCAAACGCAATGGCATT
>JACOEF010000512.1 GCA_024998705.1 Nitrospira sp. | reverse complement strand
GGTCGGTGATTGCGAGCGCGGTCACGCCGGCCTGTTTGGCGAAGGTCATCACCTCACGGGTGGAAAAGCTGCCGTCTGAATGGGTGGTATGGAGGTGAAGATCAATGCGGCTCATCGTGGTATCTCAGGCCCCGCTTTCTGCGCGACTAAGCGCGCGGTGTAACATGGCCCGTCGCCATGGCCGTCATGTTCACCCTCATCGTAATGCAGCACACGAAGAGGGGCGGTCAGTCTGAGGAGTTCGTTGTGCGCCAGGCAGAATCCCCATCGGCGCGGATGTTGATGGCGGAAGTAGTTCTCGATGCTGAAGGTTTCGTAGAGCAAGAGACCGTTCGGTTTCAGGGCGTCCATCAGCACAGGGAACAGCGGACGATGCAGATAAAAAAAGACCACGATGGCATCATAACATTCCTGGCCCAAACTCGGAGGATGGTCGGGTTTCTCTTCCAAATCGAGCACCCGCGTGGTGAGGCCTGAGAGACCCTGCTCCGCCGCGGCCGTTTCCAGCACCGCGAGCGCCTGCGCGTCGCGATCGATCGCTTCCACCTGTAGGCCGTGAGACAGGAGATGCAGGGCATGGCGGCCGCGGCCTGCGGCGACATCCAGGACCCGGCCTGAGGAGAATCGTGCCAGTTGCTGCGTCAGAAACGGGGCGGGGGTCGGTCCTGTACGTGGAGTGGGGTGGGCGACCCGCGTGCGTTCGAACCGGACGCCGACCGACCCGGCGACCATGGCGAGCGGCGCGTGGAGCTTGCGGATCCACATGTGCACCCGATCGACCGGGAATTCGGCGAACAACATCGCAATCAGCTGTTCCGCCAGGGACTCCAACAGCCGGCAGGTCAGCGACCCGCCGAGCGCGACGAGGCGTTCCGCGACCTGGGCATAGTCGATGGTCTCATCCAGGCGATCGGACAGCCCGGCGGCGTCCACCACGGCTTCCAATTCAAGATCGATCGCGATCAGTTGCGGTTTGCGGCGTTCCTCTTCGGTGACGCCGCAGCGGCCGTAGAATTCCAATCGCTCGATGATGATGCGCTGCGCCATGGCGGCATTGTCGTGGATGGACTTTCGGACTGTCAAGCAAGGCGCGGGACGCGGGAAGGAAGAGCCTATGGCTGATGGCGTATAGCTGATAGCAAAGACGCCAGGACGAGAGCCGAACGACCCGTCGATCCGGGAACCGTAAGGCGTGAAAGGTCACACGTGAAGCGTGAAAGGTGAACGTCAGACATGAAAGATCCGGACGAGAGACGAACGACGTTTCACGAGCGACGCGCAAGCCGGGCGGATCGAGGAAAGAACCGTTGAGGGGATATGGATGTTCGTGATGCGCTGTAGGAGGCGCGCGCCGGTCAGGCGCAACAGCTCCGCCAGTTGGGTCACGGTCGCTTCGTCGGTCCGGCCAAGGCGCAGCTGCTTCAGGTCCGCTGTATACACGGCGCGGCGTCGCCAGGTGGCATGAATGGCTGCGGCCGCCACAATGGTGAGGAGCAACGGGTTCGAGGGGATGGAGAACAACCAGCGCCACCATTCGTAGAGCGCCAGTGCCACGAGGCACAAGGGCAGCGAGAGGACATCGCCCCATGCCGATTGGAGCCGCCGGATTTGTTCCTCCACGGGTTGACCGGTGAGTCGGCGCGGAGTCAGTTGCAATGGTGTGCGACGGTTTTTCGAGCCGAACCATCGTGAGGGGAGAAACGTCCCAAACATCTCACAGTCCTCCTGTCGTGAATAAGCACACGTATCTAAGGAATTGTAGGGCAGGTTGGGTGTTCGGAGTAGCAAAGACTGAATTTCTGCACGAGGCGCGCGAGTCCGGCGCACGTTGAGCTATAGCAGACTGCAGAAAAACTCGATGGGTATGCAATACATTACGATCCGCTCATGCGCCGAGTCGATTTAATGCATATAGCTCATAGCATATGGCCAGAAATCGAGAGCGGACGTCTTTACTCTCAGCTATACGCCACCAGCCATATGCTCTGCTCCCGACGAGATACGCTTCACGATTCACGCTTCACGGATGTCGAGAACGCCGCTGGCGGATTTTTTCCGCATCCTGCTAGGTTAGTGGTCTTTCCGTCCACGGAACGTGAGCACCAGATAGGGTGTGAGGTAATAACACAAGACGGAGATGATCACACCCGACGCTGCGCCGATCAAGCCGCGCAGATACACGCCGACGAATGGGAGAAAGAAGACGAGGAGGATCATCGCCACCGCGATGGGTTTGTGCCTCTCATAAAAGGCGGTGCGTTGCGCCGCGGTGAGCGAGTCGGAGAAAGACAAGGGAGGTGGAGCTGCCATGGGATCGCGCCTATTCCATTTTGTTCGGATTGCGTGTATGAACGTGGGGCACTGATAGCGACAGGGTCATAGGCATTCATTTACCACGGGAGGTTGGGTATGGCGAAGGGCATGCAGCAGAAAAAGGCGACCAAGAAGAAACCTGCCAAGACGCTCATGGAGAAGCGCGCCGAAAAAAGCGCGAAGAAGGGCCGCTGATCCGGTTCCGTTGGTGCGTCACCGCCGCCTCATGATTGCGGCTCCCGCCTGTGTGACTGGGAGAACGCCGAATACCGCACCGTCCCGATGACGCAGGCGGGCGACTGTCTACCGGGCTCTCTCCGTTCGCGTCACCTTAATGCAGTTTCCGCAGGACCCCCTCTGCGACGACGGCGTCCGGATCGCCTCCCACCATCAGATCCTTGTCGCTGAAGTGGGCCGTCGAACTGGTGGTGACGCGCATCTTCAGGCCACCGGGAACGAGGGTATACTCGAAGAGGGCGGCTTCCTGCCGTTGATCCAGATAGCCCTGACTCGCCCGCTCAAAGGAACCGACGATACCGACCGACAATCGCCCCTGTCCCTTGTCGACACGCTGCACGACCATCCGTTGCACGCCGCCGCCCGGCGGGACGTATTCCACCGTTTGACCGGCGTGCGACAACTCCACCTGCCGCGTCAGCCCCTTGTTGTTGGTGTACGAGTAGAGGGGAAAACCCTGCGGACTGAAGTCGATCTGTACTTCGGCCTGACTGCCGTCGGGGCTGCTGAGCAGACCTTTCCATGCGCCGGTCAGGTCCGCCGCGGCGAGCGTGCCTGACTGACCCAGCCACAGCACGATCACCACGATGCCGAGGAGTTGCTTCAGGCTCATACGCGTCAGCTCCCGGGGGATGCGTTCCCTGCGAACGTTTGTCAGACCGAGAACGGCTGTTGCCGCAAGAACCGGGCGACGGCTCCGAGCGTAAACAGATTGGGTGTCTGGCTGGCCGGCAATCCCGCCCGGATGGCGGCGTGGAACTTGGCATAGTTCCCGCTGTAGTTCCCATGATTCCAGACTTTCAGCAACTGTTCGGTGAATGCCCCGTTCTGCTCGCCGTCCATGGAGGTCTGGTTGTCCTGGCAGCCTGAGATCAGGATCACGGATGGTTTGAATGCCTTCGCGATGGTCGTCAGGCGCGGACTCACGGCCAGTTGGCCGAGTATGCTATCCGGGTCCGCCGTTGAGGTCTTGCCGGCAGCCTTCGCGACGCCCTGCTGCAAGGTGTCGTAGAACTTCCGGTGCTCCCGATAGGTGCGGAGCCCGACGGAGATCGGCATCATTTTTGAGCGCCTGAGCGCGGTGGTGTGCTCGAACTGCGGAGGCAGGTTGCGGGTGACGGTGCCGCTATGGCAGCTATCAGACAACACCAGGATGCGCACGCCCGCCGCGAAGCGGCTCAATTCGAAATACAACTCGTCGTCGATGAGCTGGCCGTCGAACAGACACCAGGTTTCGTCTTGCTTGTCGGTTTCCTCGCCTGTGATGTCGGGGACCTGACCACCATGGCCCGAATAGGTCAGAAAAAAGAAGTCGCCTTTCCGCAGTTGCTTCGCCGCCTTGCGCATGGCCGCCAATGTCTTGGCTCGTGTGCCTTGCTTGGTCAGCAACATGGTGGCTTTCATGCCGCGCGACGTGGCGATCGCCGCCATGTCCTTCGCATCGAACTCACAGGCCGCGAGGTCGCCGCTCCAACCGCCATAGGTGGCGGGGCTCACGGCGTTCAGCCCGATGTGCAAGGAGAGTCCCTTCGGGTTGCTGCTGGATGACGAGGTGGTCTTTGCCATATGTACCTCCGTGGTCGGTGAGAAACGATCAGAATGAAATTGTTGCTGCCAAAAGATGGCGGTACGGTAGTCGTTACCACGCAATCTGTCAACGGAGAGCATGCGGCAAATACTGGTATTTGAATCCATCGGCGGCAGGGAACCGCGCAGCGTTCTCTCCATAGGTCGCATCCCCCAACCTGACGAACCGGCCCGTGCCCGATCGGCAGGAGTGACTCAAGGTCGTCCGGGCAAGCCGCGTTTCTTTGTGTTCCCCGCGCGAGTGGGGATGAGCTGGAATAGAGCCAGTGGGGAGCAGGGCCAGACGGAAGAGGTGCCGACCACCACCTAACCCATCATTGCTGCCTCCTGAGTCCAGGTGGATATGAGTTGTTGCGGCGATGGTTGCCAACACATCGGGAGGGCGTAACCATCACGGTTCCGCCTCTTCGATGGCTTCGACTGATTCCTTCAGTGCGGTGACGAACGCCTCCGGTGCGGCCAACGCCTGCTCCGTCAGTTGGAATTCCGACACCAATACACCGTCTTTATCCACCACGATCAATCGATAGCCCTGTTTCACGATGACTCCTTTCGAGGCGAGGTCCGTTCACGGCGAGGTTCGCGTCGTTTCCAGAGACGAGAGCGCCGGACGAATGCGTGAAGACTATCTTACTAGGAAGCCCAGCCGCCATGCGATTCGCAGGAGCCGGGGATGAACGCTAGGTTTTCTTCCGGTATTGCTGTTAGGATGATCTTCGTCTGCATGATTCCTAACGGTTCGTTACGAAATCGAGGAGTCGTATCGCGAGCCCGCCGGCCAACGGTTTGTTGCCGCAGCGGATCGGCGCTGGCCGTAGACGCGCTCATGCATGATGCGGGTGAGGTTCCAGACTGTTCTCACGTTCCATAGAAAGGACGTATCGCTTGAATACCACTAAATTGATGGCTGCATGTCTTGTGTTGTCTTTGGTCGGCGTGCCGACGATGTCCTTCGCGAAGGCGCGGGGGGGATCGGGGGGAGGGTTCTCCAGCGGGTCGCGCGGCAGTAGTTCATCGGGCAGCATGGGCAGTCGCGGGTCACGCACCTATCCAGACAACGGCGCGAAGTCGATTGAACAATCCACGACCGCCAGGCAGGCCACGAGCCCGCCGCCGTCCATGGCCAATACACCGGCTTCTACGGCCAGGCCTGCGCCTGCCGCGCAGGGATCGTGGTTTCAACGGAATCCTCTGTTGGCCGGCATTGCGGGTGGTCTTGCCGGAACGTGGTTGGGCCATATGATCTTCGGAGCCACCGACAGCAGTGCGCGGATGAACGAAGCGGGTGAGCAGATCGGAGAGGGCGGCCAAGCGGCCGGGGCCGGTTCCAACGGCATGCTGCTGTTGCTCATGGTGATGGGGGCCGGCGCCTTGTGGTGGTATATGCGTTCACGACGGACACCGGCTCCGGATTTTACGGGACTCCGACGAAGCAGCGCGGTGAGCGGGTCTCTGCTGGCGGAATCTTCATCGGCCGGGCTGGGGTCGGCTGCCGTCGTAGAGGAGGTTACCTCCGCCGACAAGGCGTCCTTTCAGCAATCGCTGACTGATATTCAGACCGCCTGGGGCAAGCAGGATTTGTCCGCCTTGCGGGGGCTGGTGACGCCCGAGATGCTGGAGTATTTCAGCAACGGGCTGGCCGAACAGGCCAGCGAAGGTGTGATCAATCGTGTCGAGGATGTGGTTCTGGGCCGGGCCGAGGTGAAAGAGTCGTGGAGTGAAGGCGCAACCCGATATGCTACGGTGAGTTTGAGCTGGAGTGCCCGCGATTACACGGTATCGGCGGCGAAGCAACCGGACGAGCCGGGGTATGTGGTCGAGGGGAGTGAGGCGCAGCCGATCGAGACCACCGAGGTCTGGACGTTTATGCGATTCGGGCGCGGGAAGTGGCTGCTGTCGGCGATTCAGCAGGTGGCGTAGCGGGATGGTGCCAACGTTCGCCTGAGATCCCCTCGGCGGGTCTGGCGGGTTTGTACTGGTGTGAAGCGGGGGCAGTCACATAGGTGGCTGCCCCCGTTTTGTTACCGGTGAAGGACGGCACAGGCCATCGAGCGGTGCCGTTTGTCCGAACGTCGCGCAGCCCTTTCCTGAACGTCCCGATAAGCCGCCCCCTGCAGACCCGCTTGCTTGAGACGTCGCACGACGGCTCCACGTCTCGGGCATCATGCGATCACTTCATGATGACTTCACTCCCTCTTCGCCGAATTCTAATGATGGCCGTTGTACATTTTCTTTGAATGTAGAGCGGGCGGCGTACACGGCTGCCCGTCATGCCCCCTCAGAACCATAAGATTCATCACAGCGACCGCCGCTGACCCGTCGTCGATCACTCGCGTGCGCCGATGCCGGCGAGTGTGAAGGGCACGTCCGCGGCTGGGTCGGACAAAGGGAACACACAATGCGGATTGGCCACATCAGCCCGTTTTGGGAACAGGTTTCAGTCGAGAGTCAGCACCCGCAAGGCGGAATGATCTTCCATTTGACGGAGCAATTCACCCGGTTGGGACATGACGTGACGGTTTTTGCCAGCGGGGACAGCAGGACAGCCGGGACTGTAGTCCCGGTCGCTCCGTTTTCGATGCAATCGTATCCTGCCCCGAAACGCCATCTGGCGGAGGCCCTGGCGATGCTCGCACTGGAGAAAGCGTTTGCCACGGTGCCGGCGCTCGACATCATCCACGTGCATTCGGGCCTGTCCTGTTTGTCGTTGATGTGTCGTAGCTCGATTCCGATCGTCGCGACGGTGTATGAATCTCTGGATGTCCCCGAAGTCATCAGGGTCTATCGTGAGTTTAAGGAGCTGGCCTTGATCGCGACGTCTGCGGAGCAAATCACCCACGCGCCGGATCTGAATTGGCAGGCCGTGATTCCGTATGAGGACATGCTTGAGGCGAACAAGCGCCCGGCGGCCGTTGCGAAGATTGCACGCGCATATGAGACGGTGTATGAATGGAGTGCGATCGGTTTTGGCCGCCCGGAACGTGCGGCTCCTCACTCGCGTTCTGTCCGGAGCCTGAACGGTGGCCGCGCTGAACAGGGGTCTGTCGCGACATTTCCATACTAATGCCGGCCGGTCGGCGAGTGCCTGCCGGGCTCGCTGGTCGTCGCGCGTTCTCCGTTCCCCTGGGTGCCGTCTCCAGGGGATTTCGTTCTCACGTACCCGAGCCTCACTTCCCTTAGGACCCTCTCTCTGATCGATTAGGGCCAGGTTGATGTATTAATATGATGGTGAGGGCCCCGTGCGGGAGGCCTCGCCGTCTTTCTTTCTCTTCACCGTCCGGCCGGTTCGGAGCACTGATTGCCATGCGTATTCTTCTCGTCGAGGATGATTCCGATCTCGCGCAATTTATTCGGAAGGGACTGAAGGAAGAACGGTATGCGGTGGACGTCGCCTGTAATGGCGAGCAGGGGTTTGAGCTCGGCATCGCGAATCCGTACGACCTGATGATCCTGGACATTATGCTGCCGGCGCTCGACGGGCTGTCACTCTGCCGCCGTCTGCGCAGCACCGGTGTGACGGCGCCTGTTTTGCTGTTGACCGCGCGCGATACGGTGCAGGATAAGGTCTCCGGCCTGGATCTGGGCGCCGACGACTATTTGACGAAACCGTTTGCCTTCGCGGAACTCCTCGCGAGAGCGAGGGCTCTGTTGCGGCGGGGCGGGCCCCCACTGCAGACGCGGCTGACGGCCGCCGACCTGGAGCTGGATCCGGCGACTCACCGCGTGTGCCGGAACGGCACCGAAATCGCGCTGACGAACAAGGAATATGCACTGCTCGAATTTCTCTTGCGCAAAAAGAATCGTGTACTGACCAGGACCGCCATCATCGAGCATGTGTGGGACATCAGTTACGACCCTATGACGAATATCGTGGACGCGCATATCCGGTCGTTGCGTGCGAAGATGGATCGCGATTTTTCACCCGCGTTGATTACGACTGTGCGGGGGGCCGGGTATATGCTGGAAGATGAGGAAACCGGACGGTGAATTCACTGGGACGGTTGATCCGACGGACGGCCGTGATTTTGATGGGAGGGCTGCTCCTCGGTTTTTCGGCGCTGATCTATATCGGGGGCGAAACGCTGCTGAACAGGTATGTCGATAGCCGGTTGCTCGAACTGGCGGACACGCTGGGACGTATTATCGAGCAGCGACCGGACGTGATCCGCGGGGCGAGTGATGAATTGGTCGTCTTGGGGGAGAAAGGCCGCAGCCAGGAAGAACAGCATGAACTCCGGGAGGGCGCGCATAGCGTCCGGGTTCTGTCGATCGACGGACAGCTGCTGTGGAAGGGGTCCGATGTTGTTCCTCGCCCTCCCGTGTCGGAATCCCTCCTCGCACAGGTCAAGCAGGGCCAGACCGTCTTCGATGTGGTCCGTTTGCGCGAGGGGGCCCCTGTGCGCCGCGTGTCTATCCCAGTGCCCAGGCGCGGCCAGGTCCGCTATATTTTGCAGGCGGAGGAGTCGCTCCATTTTTCACAGGAAACGCTCAAGGGGCTCGCGATCCTGCTGGCGCTGGGATCGGGCCTCGTCATCCTGGTGGCGTGGGCCCGTAGCGCCTGGATCGCGCGGACGGTTCTGACGCCGATCAGTCTGTTGAGCCGGCGAGCGGAAACCATGTCGGAAGCAGACCTGGGCGAGCGATTATCGCTGGATTCTCCGTTTCAAGAGTTTCACCGCCTGACACAAGCCTTTAACGCCATGATGGACCGGTTCCAGAAGAGCTGCGAAAGCCAGCGCCGGTTTGTCGATTATGCCGCCCACGAAATGCAAACGCCGCTGACCGTGTTGCAGGGGAATCTGGAAGTCGCGCTTCAAAAGGCCAGATCCACGGAGGAGTATCGTGAGGCCCTCATCGGGAACCTCGAACAGGTGGAGAAACTGATCGCACTGGCGAGGGCTCTGCTGACGCTCACCAAGGTGACCGGCGATCGGCCGCCGTTACAACTCGCTCCTCTCGAACTGGAACCCCTGCTGCAGGAACTGGTCCTCGAGTTGAAGCTACTGGCCGATGACCGCCGGATCTCGCTCGCCCTCGATATGGTGCCCGTGCCCACGATTTCGGCGGACGCACAGTGGTTGAAACAGGCGCTGATCAATCTGCTGGATAATGGTCTGAAGTACACGCCGCCCGGCGGTTCGGTCACGGTTCAACTCCGCCGTTGCGATGAATCGATTGAGATTGCGGTCCGAGACACGGGCCCCGGAATTGAAGCGGAACATTTGCCGTTCCTCTTTGATCGGTTCTATCGGGTGGACAAGGCCAGGGCACGGGAATCCGGAGGGGTCGGCTTAGGGTTGGCGATCGTCAAAGGAATAGTCGAAGCCCACGGGGGGACGGTGTTCGTCGACACGGAGCCGGGCAAAGGGTCGCAATTTACCATCCGTTTGCCGCTCGGCCGCCAGCCGGACAGTATGACCTCATCCTGACGTGACTACGTATTTGAAACCGTCCTAGCCCGCATTATTCATGACGGTTCGTCGCGAACGTGCGGAGTCGCACAGCGAGACGGGCGCGCGGAGTCGTGAGGGAGGAAGGCATCCTTGAACAGGATGTCGACCG
>JACOEF010000195.1 GCA_024998705.1 Nitrospira sp. | reverse complement strand
TTTCAGTCCGACACGCAGTACGGAGGATACTTCGGCAATTTCGGGGCGCAGCTCGGATATGTCCGGCGCCAATCAGACGGCTTCAGAGACCGGAGTAAATCGCAATTGGACGATTTTACGATGCGATTCGAAGCCAATCCCGATGATCGGACCCGCATTACGACCAATATCTCCTGGTATGACGAGACGACGCAAACCCCGGGAAGTATCACGCCGACTCAATATCGAACCGATCGCACGCTGGCGGGAAAACCGCTGGATGAATTTAAGGGGCAACGTGGAGCGATCGATGTGACGGCGAGTCGGGACATCGACGCGCACCATACGGCCAAAATTATTGTGTACGGCAATGTGTTCGAGCGGAACTGGTTTATCCAGGATCAAGCCGCGAATGGGACGTTGCTTGCGACCAGCACGAACTTTTTGCGCAAGTTCAACGTGTTTGGCGTCATGCCGCAACATCAGTTCAAGTTTTCGCTTTTCGGATTGGATCAACGAATCACGTCCGGCGTTCGGTACCATGCGGAACGGCTCAGCGACATCACCGGAATCGGCACAGCCGGCTCGAAGATCAGTCGTACGACAAACAATGCCGATCTGGAGTCGGTCGCCTATGCGGCCTATAGCGAGACGGCCATTCGGTTGACCGAGGCCCTCACGATTTCGCCGGGTATCCGCTGGGAACAGGTCAATCAGAGCCGCGAGACTATGAATGCCGTTCCCCCTGCGGGAGGGAATTTCAAGGGCTATAAGACGACCCAAGGGCTGATCTACGGGACAGGGATCAAATACCAACTGACTCCCGACAGCCTGTTGTTCGGCCACGTCCATACGACGTTCCGGCCGCCTACCTTTGCGAATGCGGTCGATCCGACGAGCGGCACCACACAAGACCTCTCGGCTGAACGCGCGTTGAGTTCGGATGTGGGGGTCCGCTCGAATCTCGTGCCCGGCGTGAGTGCGGAAGTCGCCCTGTTTCGAACCGAATTCAGCAACCAGATCGTGCAGCAGGGCAGCCGGTTCGTCAACGCCGGAAAGACACTGATGGAAGGAATCGAGAGTACCGTCAGTCTCGATTGGGGCGAAATCGTCAGCCCCCTGCAAGGTTTCGTCACCAGGGGCAGTGTCACCCTCTTACGACCGAAGTCGCTGTTTGGCGCCACGAACGGGAAAGACCTTCCCTATGCCCCGCGCATGACGTTCTACGGATTAGTGGGGTATTACCACCCGACCGGTGCGTCGATTGAGGCCGATGCCCTGTTCGTCGCCCAGCAATTCACCGATGGCGTGAATACACAGACGGAAAATTCCCTCGGCACCACCGGCGCGATCCCGTCTTACACGATCTGGAATCTCAGGCTCAATTACGCGCCGCCCAAGGCTCGATGGGCGGTCTTTGCCGGCGTACGCAACCTCAGCGACGAATCGTTCATCGCGCAACGAACGACCGGCAGCTTCCTCGGCATTCAGCCCGGAGAAATCCGGAACTTCTACGGCGGCGTTTCATGGCGATTCTAACGAGTATGGGCAGTGCCCTCCGGGGATTCTCTCGACAATAACAAGGAGTGTTGACGATGAACAGAAGAGGATGTGCAGTCGGTCTGTGGAGCGCGATGCTGCTGTCTCTGGCAGTGGGGCCTACCGTGGCCGGGGCCCATTTCATATGGGTCGAGGCCGACGCCACCGCGCCGGCGGAAACGGGACAACCGCTCAAGATTTATTTCGGCGAATACAGCGAGTTTTTGCGAGAGGAACGCGGTGGGCGGCTGGATTCCATCGATGGAGTCACGCTTCGGGTGCAGGATTCCAAGCAGGGCACCACTGACGTGGCGCTCACCAAGCAGGTCAATCACTTTGCCGGGGCCGTGACCTCCTGTCTGCCCGGCCGGAACGCGGTGGTGGTGCAGCAGGCGCAGACCCCGGTTCAGGATTTGCGAAAACACGACATCGGCATCGTGAAGCCGATGTTCTATGCACGGACCTATTTCATGTGTTTGGACGAGGGGCGCCTCAGCGAGCATGAGCGGGAGCAGGCCGCGCCTATGGCGCTCGACATGATTCCCCTGACCAAGGGACTGAATCTGTCCACCGGGCGGCTCAGTCATGTGCCGGGTGGTGAAATCGTCGTCAAGGGTTTCTTCAAGGGACAGTTCCTTCCGAATGCAACGATCTTGGTCCATGCGCCTATCGGCTGGGACAAGGAGCTGAAAACGGATGGGGAGGGGATTGTGGCCTTCACCCCGCTCTGGCCGGGACGATATGTCCTCGAATTGATTCACGCCGAAAAGGCGCCGGGTGAATTTCAGGGGAAGCCGTACGAAGCGCTCCGGCATCGCAGCACATTGGCGATTCAAGTGCGTGCTGAGCACTCAGGGGAGAAATAAATGAGCCGCGTGGGGGCTGAGCGGATCATCAGACGGGCGCATCGATGGCTTGGTGTGGGGGCGCTCGGTTTTCTTCTGTTGTCCGTCGTGACGGGGCTGCTCTGGGCGGACGCGAAGTTTCTCTACTGGGATGAGCACTACAAGGAAAAGGTTCGGCCGCTCATGGGGCCGCCGGTGGATTCTTCGACACTGCCGCTTGCCCGTGCGCTGGTCCTGGCGAAGGAGGCGGTAGGAGGCCGCGCGTTGGTTGAGCAGGCGACGGTACGCACGGACTTTGGCCGACTATTCTATGAAGTGAAACTTCGGGTGGAAGGGGTCTCAACGACTTTGCTGTTGGACGCCATGAATGGCGAGCGGCTCTCGCCGATTTCGCCGGATCTTGCTCCGACGATTGCCGCTCAGTATGTGCGTAGCCCGGCGGCGGCGGTGGGGGTGGAGATCGAGCGGTACACGCCTAGGAAGAAAAAGCGCGCCTACGATGCCGTGCGCGTCCGGTTCGATGATGAGGCTGCCACGGAGATTGTGCTGGACCGGCAGACAGGGGAGATTCTTGAAGATGAGGGCCGTTGGCGGAAAGTCCATTTTGCCGTGATGCAACTGCACCAGCTGAATTTCTTCGGTTTCGAGAAAACCCTGCTCAATATTCCGGGTGTGCCGATCCTGCTGATGAGTCTGTCCGGCCTGCTCTTGTGGGCATTCCATCGCGCCAGGGCACGGCGGGCCAGACAGGAGGCTGTAGCTGAACGGGCGGTCACGGTGTCGTCGCGATTGCCGGTGACACCTGAGGAAACGACGCGCGCCTGATCTCATCGGCGCAGGGGCGGGGTCCGGTGGCGTTTTCTTTCGCCGGTTGTTTACAATGTCGCGCAGGAGGCCGGCGTGACGATTCGCACCATCAAAGGCCGCATTGTGCTCGCCATCGTGCTGGTGGGCTGTATTCCGCTGGTGATCGGCCTGGTGCTGGCGTCGATGTCCGGTATGCGTTCCCTCCGCGATGTGATCGGCGGAAATTTTCAGGCCATTGCCGAGCAGGCCGCCGATCGTCTGACCATGCTCGTTCAGAGCGAAGTGCAGGGGGCCCGGCTGCTCGCCTCCGCGCCTTTACGGGTTCGCCAGCCGGTCGAAGCGGCCAACCTCTCGTACAAAGGCGACTGGGCCGAGACTCAGCGGTTGATTCAGGAACGCGCGAAGGAATGGGAGAAAGGGCATGACAGTGCCGCCGGCTTGCTGGATTCGGAATTGTCCCGCTTCCTTCTGGAGACGAAAGTCCGCGACGGCGACAAGATGGTGGGGCTGCTGATCACTGACCGCTATGGGGCATTGGTCGCAGCCAGTTCGGAACCGGACCATTATTTTCTCAGCCAGGAACCCTGGTGGGAGGCGTTGCAGGCTGGGGGGCTGGACCGAGTCTACGTCAGCGGGTTGATCCCCGGGCAGGAAGGATCCTTCCGTTCGCCGGAAGAAACCATCGATATCGCGGTCCCCATCCTGGACGACCACCAGCATACGGTCATCGGCGCCATCAAGGCGTCCTACCGGTTCGATTCCCTCTTTGCGATGATCAAAGAGATCCGTATCGGGCAGACCGGCCATGCCATGCTGTTCGATGCCGCCGGTCAGCCGCTCGTGTGCCCCATCCTTCCACGGCGCGCGCATCGGATTCCCAGTCAGCTGATGGCCATGATCGTCTCATCAAGTCCCGGCTGGGGGATCGCCGAGGACGACGGCCATGGTGCGACCGATACGGTGGTAGGGTATGCGCCGGTGACGGAGCTCAGCCTGCCGGATAACTCCTGGCACGTCTTCGTGCGGCAACAGCCGGAGGAAACGTATGCGCCGATTCGTGACCAGCTGCGGAATCTGGCGTTGATCGGTGTGGTGATGTTGTGTCTGCTCTGGGCCATGGGGCGGTATGTGGCGGCACGGATCGCTCGCCCGATCCAGGTATTAAAATCGGGCGTGGAGGCCATCAGCCAGGGCACGTACGACGGTCCGCTCGACATCAAGACAGGGGATGAGTTCGAGGAACTTGCCGTCGCCGTGCACCGGATGGCGGACCGGCTGCAATCCTCGCGGGCCGAACTGGAATCGTTGAACGCGGAATTGGTGCATCGGGTGGAGGAGAAGACCGCGGAGATTACCCGCCAGATGCGGAAACTGGAGATGTCCGAACGTCTGGCCACGCTCGGCAAAGTCGCCAGCGGCATCGCCCATGAGATCAATAATCCGCTCAGCATCATTTTGAACCGGATTGAATGCATGGAGGCCGATGCGACGCAGGCCGGTATGCCGGAGGAGGTGGCGCGGGATCTGGTGACGATCCGAACGCAGGCCGCGCGGATTTCCCGGGTCACACGCAGTATCCTCACGTTTTCCCGCGGCACCGTCTCGATGTTGAAGCCTCTGGATCTCAACTGTGTGGCGCGCACCTGTGTCGCGATGGCGAGTGAACGAGTGGCGGCGTTGAGGGTCCGGATCGACGCGCAATTGTCGCCCGAGGTATCACCGGTGATGGGCGACCGCGATCGCTTGGAAACAGTTCTGCTCAATCTGATCAACAATGCGATCGACGCAGTCAGTGGAGTCGACACTCAAGGGATCATCACGGTGAGCACCGCGCGGACGCCGATCGATGGAGACGAGTGGGTGCGGATCAGCGTGTCCGATAACGGGCCCGGTGTGCCGACCGAGATCCTCGACCGCATCTTCGATCCGTTCTTTACCACCAAACCGGCCGGTCAGGGGACCGGACTAGGTCTGTTCCTGAGTTATGGAATTGTTTCGGACCATCGAGGCCGTATTGAAGTGCGGAACAACGCCGTCGGCGCCGTCTTCGATGTGTACCTGCCTGCGGTGGCATTCGGAAATCGAGTGCATGAAGGAGCATCATGGGGATTGCAGGAAAAATCCTGATCGTCGATGACGAACAGGATGCGTTGGAGAAGTGCCGCCGGATTTTAAGCCGTGTGCCGTATGACTGTCTCACCGAGTGTAATCCCGCCCGTGCGCTCGATGTCATTCAGCGTGAGCGGCCCGGCTTGATCCTCACGGATTTGCGCATGCCCGAGCTCGACGGGATTGAGGTGCTGGCGGCGGCCAAACGGCTCGACCCGTCGGTGCAGGTGGTGTTGTTGACGGCCCACGCCACCGTGCAGACGGCAGTCACGTCGATGCGGTACGGCGCCTTCGACTACATTACCAAGCCGTTTACGAGCGTTGACTTGGTGTCGGTTGCGCGTCGGGCGTTCGGAGAGGACGGGGCGGGGTGTGCCGTAGGGGCAGGGACCGCCGGAACACGCGAGTGGCTTGAACCTCCCGGGCAGGTTCGTCCCGGGAAGCGGACCGGCTTATCACGAGTCATCGGCGAGAGCCTCGCCATGCAATCGGTGTTCACGCTGATTGAAAAGGTCGCGCCCACCCATTCCAATGTGCTGGTCTATGGAGAAAGCGGAACGGGAAAAGAATTGGTCGCGCGCGCCATTCACGATGCCAGTCTGCGGGCGGACCGTCCCTTCATTCCGGTGGACTGTGTGTCTCTGCCCGATACCCTGCTGGAATCCGAACTTTTCGGTCATGAGAAAGGGGCGTTTACCGGAGCCCATGTTTCAAAGCCGGGCCTCCTCGAAGTGGCGGCCGGCGGAACAGTCTTCCTCGATGAAGTCAGTGGGATGAGTCAGACGTTGCAGTCGCGTCTCTTGCGGGTGTTGCAGGAACGGCAGATGGGTCGGGTGGGCGGCATTCGATTTCTGGATGTGGATGTGCGGGTGATTGCGGCGTCCAACGAGGAGCTTGAATCGGCCTGCCGCCGCGGCGCATTCCGCGAGGATCTCTATTATCGGTTGAACGTCATTCCCATTGTGCTGCCGCCGTTGCGCGCTCGTGAGGGGGACATTCTGCTTCTGGCGCGCGAGTTTCTGCGGCGGTTTATGAAACAACAGCGACTGGGCCCGGCGTTCGTGCCGGAGTTGGATTCCTCCGCGACGGAGCTGTTGTGCGGATACTCCTGGCCGGGAAATGTGCGTGAACTGCAGAACGTCATTGAGCGGGCCGCAGTGCTGGCCGATGGACCGGTCATTATGAGCGCGCACTTGCCCGATCGTGTGCGAGAGGGCGGGGTCGAAGAACCAGCCTCCGGCGAAGCCGCTTCCTTCAAACATGCCAAGCAGGCGGCCGTGACGACCTTTGAGCGCAGCTTTTTGATCGACCTCCTCAAGCGTCACGACGGCCACATGGGGCGAGCGGCGCGGGAATCAGGCGTCGATCGGAAGACGATCGAGCGCATGGTAAAAAAGCACGGCCTGCGCGACCTGTTCTAGCCCGGACACTTCATGCATCCCTGCTCCGGCGTCCGATCCTGTCGCCCGGCGAGGCTGGTCTCGTTCGGCCTCCTCGACGGACGCCAGTAC
>JACOEF010000292.1 GCA_024998705.1 Nitrospira sp. | reverse complement strand
TTTGGTCTTGCTCCGGACGACGCTTACCGTGCCGTTGATGTCGCCATCACCGCGGTGGGCTCTTACCCCACCGTTTCACCCTTACCTGATCCGGTGCAAGCGATCGAAATCCTTGCACCGGCCATCGGCGGTTTATTCTCTGTGGTGCTGGTGTCGGATCGCTCCGCCTGGACGTTATCCAGCGTCCTTGCCCTTGGAGTCCGGACTTTCCTCCCGTCGAGCACGCTCGACGGGCGAGCACCCGTGTCCCCCCAGCGCGCGATCGTAGTATAAAATCGATGTCCGCACGTTTCAAGACAGGACAGAACACCACCAGCGCCGTCTCGCGAGCAATCTCGCACGAACCGCACCGAGCGGAAGTGCACCACACGCCTTCACAGACCAGACGTCCCTCTCTGCCACTCGTGAAATCCGCGTCTTTTTTGAATGCGACACGGCTCATCGCAGAAATGTAGCCCCTGCGCGATTCTTGCTCTTTACTCCTTGATCTCGATTCGTCCGACACACCGCTGAGGCCATGCAGGGGAAAGAACTTAGCGGAACAGTGTCAACTTCATTGCAAAGGTCTTGGCCACCCAGTGGAGAAGGCCCGATGCGCATTAACCTATAGGAGGTGCCCCGCTCACAGGCAAAGTCGCCGATAATCCGTCAGGCCAGAGACCATCAGAGTCCCGAGTCACACCATCCACATATTTACAGCAGGAGAATGATGATGCGGACTCAGATGTCGCTCTGGGCGTTTGTATTAGTATTGTCGATGTTTGTTCCACCGGCCGGCGCGGACGAGGTCAGCGTCGACGAGCGCATGCGGAAATTGGAGCAACGACTGCATGAGATCGAGCAGCGGAACCGCCACAGCCAGGAGGCGTCACCCTTCGGTGTCGGGCCGTCGGAATTTGGCGAGGCCCCGGAATCCTCGCGGGATTCGGGAGGATCGTCCCTTCCGGAAATTAACAAGGACATACGACGAAAAAAACAGGCCCCCCTTTCATTCGGCAGTTCCGGCTCCGGAACGATGATCTATGCCAAGCCGTTCGTAAACTCACCCAAGGCGGTTGTGGGCGGCTATTTTGACCTCCAATACCGTAACAGCAGAAGGGATGTCATCGACAATGGAGCCGGCGCTGCCGGGGAGAACCCCGGTATCGGCAGCACCAACAGTTCGTTCGACCAACAACGCTTCGTCCCATTCATCTATGCGGACATCACAGAGCATGTGAAATTTGCATCCGAAATCGAAATCGAACATGGCATTCGCGAAGGAACGGAAACGGAAGTCAGTCTGGAGTTTGCACACGTCGATTATCGAATCAATGAACCGGTCAACCTACGCGCGGGTATCATTCTCTTGCCGGTCGGCAAATTCAATCTGCTGCACGACTCCCCCCTGAACGATTTGACCGACCGACCGCTCGTCAATCAATTCATCATTCCCACAACAATGTCCGAGACCGGAGCCGGCTTCTACGGAACGGTGTACCCGGGGCGGTATTCAAAGCTGGACTATGAGTTCTATGTGACCCAAGGACCCAATGGATACGAGCCCAACGGGAGCGCTAGAATAGGCGAAGCCAGCGGTCTCAAGAACTCTCGGCAACGCAAGTCTTTCACCGCCGATGGACTCGATAACAACCGAGGGAAAGCTGTCGTCGGGCGGGTGGCCTACAGCCCTTTTTTGGGGGTCGAACTTGCAGGATCCGGGTATCACGGCACGTATGATCCGGAAAGCAAGCGATCGCTTTCAATCTTCGTGCTGGACTGGACCCTCCAACGAGGTCCCTTCGAGTTGATCGGCGAAGCCGCCTGGGCTTATGTGAAGAATAATTCCCGTAGTCTGGAGGAACCCCCGCCATCGACCCTGACACCGGACGCCTGCGCCCACAACGCATGAACGGCTACTACATCCAGGGGAATTATCATTTTATGCCAGACTTCTTGCGGCGGATGCTGCCGCAACGTTTCTCGGAAGGGTCGACCATGACCGCTGTGGTACGCTGGGACAAGGTCAACACCAACCGGGACGTGACTGCAGGATTCGGCGATCTTGAACAATTGAGCCTCGGATTAAACTTTCGCCCGATTGAAGACACCGTCTTCAAAGTGTCGTATCAATTTGGCACGAGAGCATTTAACCCGAATACACATGAACGGATTCACGACAACACCTTGGTGTTGTCCGCCGCGACCTACTTCTAACCCGTGTGGGGCATACGCGCATGCGTATGCCCCAGGGAATAACGGCATTACCTCAAGCCCCTTATCACCTCACATCGACCATTCAGCGCAGTTGTGGCAGCGCACCATTCGGCGCAGGCGGTTTTGACTGGTAGATCGGCATCGCTTCAGCCATCCATTCTTCGAGCTGCTCGATTCTGGTCTCATGGCTGGGGTGAGTCGACATGAACTCCGACGCCGATTTGCCGCCGGACAGTTCGCCCATTCGCGTCCACAGCTGAATTGATTCCCGTGGGTCGTACCCGGCATCCGCTGCAAGCAACACCCCGACATAGTCGGCCTCGGACTCATGTTTCCGGCTGAACGGCAGCAGCACCACCACTTGCGCTCCAACACCCAATGCCGCCATCGCACCCTGTGAGACGACCGGATTGGCGCCACTCACGCCGAGCGCGACCCCAATCGCCTGAAGTGTGGTCTGCGCCAAGGTATTTTGACTCATGCGCTCTCCGCCATGCCGCGCCAATGCGTGCACCACCTCATGCCCCATCACAGCGGCAAGTCCTGCTTCCGTCTTGGCCACCGGAAAAATACCGGTATACACAGCGATCTTTCCGCCCGGCAGCGCAAAGGCGTTCATCGTCTTATCATCCTTGATGACCGTCACTTCCCACTCAAATTGATTCGCCATCTCGCTGTACTTAGATCGCTTCGCCGCCTCGATCACCCGCGCCGCCACCCGTTTGACCGGCTCAATTTCTCGGGGGTCGGTCGACGGCCTCATGTTCGGATCTTGCTTCACTTCGGCATACGCCTGAGCACCCATCTGCGTTTCCTGAGATATCGGCATCATCATCAGCTGCCAGCGCCCCGTGTAGGGATTGGTTTGGCAGCCCGTCGTCACCAGCATCGAGACCACCGCGCCTGCCAGCCACAGCACGTTCAGCCGCACCTTGGACGTCCGTTTCCTGACCGTCTTCCATTGAACCTTCATCACGCCTCCACAAATAAATCTGTCGGGTAAGCTCCGCTAGAGTACCGCGCCGCTCAGCCAGTTGCTATATGGGAGTTTCACCGAGTGCCTGCCGGCGACGACGTTTCATCACTCGGTCGCAGCTCAATCGATAAATCCTGGGAGCGAGATGGGTTCGGGCAGCCGGTGGTCGCCGCAGCATATACGGCTGACCTGGCCTCAGGCCCGGCCGGGAGTCAGGGTTGGGAGAACACGATATTTCTGAAGGATAGAGAGCACCGGCCACAGAACTGGCCGGCAGATGGTGATCAAGAACAGACACGAAACCGGCGAGCCACCGCCTCTCAGATGCATTCCACTACGACGTGGCGGACCCTGCGTAAGGATTAAAACGATTCCCCGACTTCCAGGTTCTGGTCCTGAGCTGCGACCCCCTTCGTCTCAGCGCCCGGCTCGCCTTCCCAATACAACATCCGGTAACAATAGGGACAGGTATGCACCTCTTCTCCGCGCTTGACCTGAGACACCAACTGCGGCGGCAATTGGAGGCGACATCCGACACAAATGCCGTCCTTGATAAGCGCCAGCGCGTGCTCTTTTCTTGTAGTTTTCAGCTTGTTGTATCGAGCCAGGAGGGACTTATCGACCTGTCCGGCCAGGTGCCTCTGCTTGCCCTCCAATTCAGCCAGCTCTGTGGCGAGTCCCCGGTCCTTCTCGTCCAGCTTGCCCTTCTCTTTCACGAACAAAGCTTCGGACTCTTTCAACTTGGCCTGTGCGTCGGTCATGGTCCGCTGGGTCTGTTCGATCTGTTCCATCGCCAACAGAATTTTTTCTTCGATCTCGCCCCGCTTCTTGTTGGCCAGTTCCACTTCGAAGAGATGCGCCTGATATTCCTGATTGGTTTTCAACTGGGCGGCGCGGTCTTTCATCTTACCGATGCGGTCTTCATGTGCCTCGAGATCCTTCTCGTGGCCGCGACGCTCCTTGATGAGTGCTTCGGTCGATGCCGACGCCTCCTGAAACACCCGTTTCGCTTCACGAAGCGGCGATTCATATTCCTCAAGACGCTCGGGGACTTTACGCCGTTGCTCCTTGAGGTCGGCTATCCGAAGATCGAGTTTCTGCAGTTCAATAAGGGGGGACAGCTGTAGGTTCAACGGGCTCCTTGTGGGTTCTGCGATACCAGCGTCGACTCGACGCCACTCGCGCAGAATTCATCGTGCAGCACTCAGGCTGGTGGGCCCACTAGGACTTGAACCTAGGACCAGCTGATTATGAGTCAGCCGCTCTAACCACCTGAGCTATGGGCCCAGCCCTTCGAGCCAGTAACCTGGACACAGACGGCTTGATGAGCATGGC
>JACOEF010000530.1 GCA_024998705.1 Nitrospira sp. | reverse complement strand
TCGTCGTCTATACCGGCGATGCAATTGCCGAAGCGCCACGCCGCGCGTTGGCGATCGAGCCGATGACGTGCGCGACCGATGCCTTCAACCATCCCGAGTGGGGCTTGAAGCGCCTCCTGCCGGATGAAACCGTTACCGGTCGATATCTCGTCACCCATCGTCCCATCTAACTCTCCTGTTCGGCTGAGACTACCTGCGCCCATCCGCTGTACTTGTGCTACGAGGACTTCATCGATTCAACGATGCGGAACCGCACTTCGTCCACCTGGGTGTAGGCGGAAGTTTGCTCGCCCGCGAACAACCCGCATCGGTAGAGTCCGGTCGCCCATCCGGTGGACGGACGTGACAGGACGAAATAGCCGGATTGGTCGTTCGTGGACATGATGAGCTGGTCCTGCGCCACCGCCGTCTGCGCTCCGGTCAGCTCTGCGCGTTCCTTGAAACAGCGCGCGGCGAGCGGCACTTCATCGTACGAGGCCGTCACCAATCCGAAGACCAGGTAAATGTCCTGTTGGGTGGCCGGAAAGCTGATGCCGGGATCCAGGGGAATAAAGTCATGGGCACCGGTGGGGGAATCGTCCCGCATGACTTTCTTCGCCGGGATGACGAATCGAAACCAGGTAAAATCGGCGTCCCGTCCAACCAGGGAGGCCGCGGCATCCAACGTGTTCTGTGGTTTCAAGTTCTCCATTGCCTTCGCGGCCAGCTCTGCTTCCGAAGGAACGACCGGCGCCGCCGGCGTGGCCGGGGCGGCGTCCTCCATCTCGATTTCTTTGGCCAGTTCGGGGACATGTGGACGAATCTTTTCCAACCAGCGCCGCAGTTTGTGTTTGTCCAGAATCCTGGTTCCTACTGGAAGCTCGACCTCCTTCGTTGATTGCTCGAATGCCACGGTTGTGTCGTAGAGAATTTTGAATTGAATGTACGCGTCTTCCCACTTTCCCTAATCCACCAGGCATTGACCCATGCGATAGACGGTGGCCGCATAGTCTTCATCAAGCGGATCGAGCCCCTCCATTTTCGGGATGATGCTGATGGCCTCCTTGCACCGGCCAAGGTTCATAAGAATTAATCCGAGGTGCTGCTTGGCGAGGGGGTCCATCGGATTGAGAATCAGGAGTTGTCGATACATCGGCTCGGCTTCCTGATAGCGCCCGGCCTCGAAGAGCGCATAGGCGTCGTGGCGAATCATCGACCAGTCTTTGAGTTGTTTCGGGTTCGCGTCCGGGCTCATGACGGGCGCAAAGCGTCGACCCCGTTCCGTCGAGCCGTAGAATACGGTCAGCAAATTCTTGGCGGACAGCTCCAACGGGGAACCGGGCGAGACCTGTTGCAACACCAATTGCACCTCTCGATCTGCGCCTTCGTAATCCAAAATGTCGAATCGCGCACGCGCCATCGCCAGCCGCCAGTTGAGCATGTCGGGTCCCAGCGCTACGGCCTGCTGATAGGACTTGAAGGATTCTTCCAAGCGGTCGAGTTTCCGGAGCTCACGGGCCAATCGCAAATGGATCAGCGGGTTCTGGGGATCGATGGCGGCAATGCGCTGCAATTCAGTGACCGCTTCCTCCACCTGGCCAGATCGCACCAGCACGCTCCACTTGGCCCATCGCACGTCCAGTGCCGTGGGAATGTTCGCCAGGACGGTTTCATAGGATTCAAGGGCCGCTTCGGTGTGGCGGGAGGTGGCGAGCATATCGCCACGGAGTTGGTGTAGGGCGAACGCTTGCGGGTTGTCATGAATGCCCTGGTCAAGAATGCCGATGGCCAAGTCGGTCGTCCCCTGTTCCCAGGCGGCTTTGGCGCGTTGGGCGACCTGGCTTTCCGAGTGCGGTGCTGGATCGTTCGCCATAGCCTTGGGTGCCTCTGTCAGCGTGACGGGCAAGAGCAGGAGGAGTCCGATGATGCGATAGGCCTGACGGATGAAGAGTTGTCGCGCATGAGCGGGAAACCATGTATGGATCGTCATGACATGAGTCTCTGGTGAAGGTGAACAGATTCCTGTCATTCTCAGGCGAGACACCGGGTCGATAGAGATCCCCTCAGAGATACCCTGGGCGCATCGGCCTGTATGCGATTAGAGGCACCGCGAAGGAGAAGGATTCGTCCTGTTCATCGGGTGTCTGCGCCGTGAATGATCTTACTGTACGAGGGCCCGGTTCTGCGAGGTGTCTCCACCGGAGGCAGCTGAGGGCGGAGCACGAGGCCCATCCTGCCGGGAGGTATCCGGTCGGCCGGTAAGGGTTGTCACTGATGCGATTGTCCGGATGCCCCGGAACCGAATCCGCCTACCGCACGTTGACGAAGCGGCCGTGAGCCATGGTTCGGAGTTGATCGATGTCTTCGTGGCGAGTGACCGAGAGCGGCACGGTGCCGGACAGTTCCTGAATCAGGAGATCGGTCGTCAAAGACGTTTTGTGGTGCAAGGCCCGGTAGAGTGCGGCCACCACCGCCTGTTCAATTTCCGAGCCGCTGAATCCATCGCTGGCACTGACGATCCTTGAAAGATCGAACTTCGTACAGTCCTGTTTTCGGAGCGCGAGGTGAATCTTCCAGATGGCGGTCCGTTCGTCGTCGTCCGGCAAGTCCACAAAGAAGATTTCGTCGAACCGTCCTTTGCGCAGTAGTTCAGGCGGAAGGGATGCGAGGTTGTTTGCCGTGGCGACGACGAACACCTCCTGCTTCTTTTCCTGCAGCCAGGTCAGGAACGCGCCGAAGAGCCGGCGGCTCAATCCGGCGTCGGCATCTCCGCTCCCCCCGCCTGTCACCATGGCCTTTTCGATTTCATCGATCCAGAGCACGATCGGCGAGAGGGACTCCGCCATCTCGATCGCCTTGCGGAAGTTTTTCTCCGACTCTCCGACGAATTTGTCGAAGAGTCGCCCCGCATCGAGTTTGAGCAGCGGGAGTTGCCACTCGCGCGCGATCGCTTTTGCGGCAAGCGACTTACCGCAGCCCGGGACCCCCACCAGCATGATGCCGCGCGGAGGCGTCAGGTTGAGCGCCTTGGCTTCCGCTGTAAAGCCCACCTTCGCCCGTTCCAACCATGACTTCAAGTTGACGAACCCGCCCAATTCAAATCGGTTATCTTCCAGGGGATAATATTCCAGCAAGCCGCCGTCCTTGATTACCTGGACTTTCCGTTTCAGGATGGTCTGCACGTCATTGGCGGAGAGGGTGCCGTCTTCGACGATACATGGTGTGATGACCTGCCGGGCTTGATGCAGGGTCAATCCCTGCAGGGCGCGAAGGATGGCGTCGCGCTCCTGTGCCGAGGGGCCGGACTGTGCATGTTTGGAGTCGGTGAGCGAGCGAAGAATGCTCTGCACGACGGTCGTAGAGCCGGGACGACGAGGCGACGTTCTCGTACCGAGGGATTGCAGGACGCTGTGAAGCATCGACTGCAGTTCGTCCCGATCAGGCAGTTGCAAATCCAGCCGAACCGCGATCTGTTCGATGTCGGACGGGAGAACGATGGGATGACCGGTCAGCAGACAGGTGGTACGGGAGCGGCCGAAGTGATGACTCACTTCGCGCAACTGGCGGGCCACGGCGGCATCCTGCAGGTGCGGCGCAAGATCATTGAGCCAAAAGATCGCTTCCACAGTCAAGCCGTTGAGGTGCTGAAGGACCGCCAGGGGTGTGGCGGTCATCTTGCTGATGGTCTGCCCCTCGTCCTGCCTGGTGAGGCCTCTGGTGATCGACCATTCGAACAGCGGCATGCGTTCCTGAGCCGCCACGGATTGGAGCAACGCCAGCACCCGCTCTTCTTCCACCGTCTCGATGATAATCAGGGGGTGGCAGGAACGAATCAATGTGCGGAGGTCATGTACGCTCGTCGATACCGCCATAGGAGTGAAATGCTAGCACGAGGGTTTCACCACACCAAGCAAAGGGGCGAATGTGACGAGGCTTCAGGCGCAACGCCAGCGCTGATGACCGATGGCGGGAAACAACTCCGACAGTCACGGCTCCTTCCGAACCGTCAGCGATCGGCCATTCGCCATCGGCTCTTCTTCCGTCTAGGCGTCATTCTCCGTGAGGCAGCGACCGAGGCCCTGTTGTTCGGCGAGATG
>JACOEF010000535.1 GCA_024998705.1 Nitrospira sp. | reverse complement strand
CTCCAAGCAGAGGCGCGCCGCCAAATTCGGCGTAATCGATTTTTCGTTTGAGGTTCAGCAACGGCTTCGCAATCAACGGGTAGGCTAATCGCCCGAGCCAAGAGCCGGAGATTTCTTTCATCAACAACTTCTTGATGACGTCCGCGACCCCCTCGGAAATCTTCAGCGCCACATTGCCGATAAAGCCGTCGCACACCACCACATCGGCGCTGCCGCTATATACCTCCCGCCCCTCGATGTTGCCGATAAAATTCAGCGGACTGGCCTTCAGCAGTTTAAACGCTTCCTTGGTCACCTCGTTGCCCTTGCTGTCCTCCTCACCGATACTCCAGAGCCCCACGCGTGGATTCGGCTTCGCATAGACGTACTTCGCGAACTCGTTCCCCATCAGGGCGAATTGCTCAAGATGCTGGGCCGTGCAATCCACATTGGCACCAACATCAAGCATGATCGCGCTACCGGTTAGGGTGGGCAACATCGTAGCGATCGCCGGACGCTCCACGCCTTTGATCAATCCAAGCACAAAAAACGATGCGACCATGCTCGCGCCGGTATTCCCCGGACTCACGACGGCATCAGCCTCTCCCGATTTCACCAGCTCCGTCGCCACCCAAATGGAAGAGTCGCGTTTCTTTCGCGCCACCGCGGCAGGCGACTCGTGCATCTCCACCACCTGCGGCGCATGATGAATCGTAATCCGCGTATCGGTGCAATGGAGTTTGTGGCAAGCGGCGGCCAGCTCATCCTGCTTGCCGACCAGAATGATCCCGACGCCCAGTTCCTGCGCGGCTTGCATCGCGCCTTCAATG
>JACOEF010000162.1 GCA_024998705.1 Nitrospira sp. | reverse complement strand
GCGCCGTCGAGTCGGCTGTTAAACGAGATCCTGCGAGCCATCCAACCGCACGGAGCTGCCATCGAGCGCGAAGCGGATTGTTGCTTCGAGCCGGCACCGGCGGCGGGAGTTTTTCCCGAGGGGTTCTATGCGACGTCACACCTGCCGACCCAGATTCGTCTTGATGGCGAGTGGGTGGAGGTGGAGGGGATGGAAATGGACCTCGGCATTTGTGTCGACCCGGCCAAGGCTCGCGCCAGAACCATTCCGATGGGGGCCGTGACGGCGGGTGACTTGATCGTGACCGGCCGTGAGGGCATCAGAGTTACACCTCTCGCTCGCCCTGCCGAGCGCGATGTCTTCGGATTCATGGAATCCCTGGTTTCCTCGGAGCGGCCGCATCATCCGGTCATTGCCGACATCGCGCAGCGCATGCAGAAGTTACGCGAATGGCATCGCGAGGGACGTCCTGGCGCCAAAGTATTGTTTGCCGGCGGGCCGGCCATCGTCCATGCGGGCGGGAGAGAAGCCCTGACCTGGTTGATCGAGTCCGGGTACATTCACGTCTTATTTTGCGGCAATGCCTTGGCCGCGCACGATATGGAGGCGGGGTTGTACGGCACATCGCTCGGGTATGGACTGACGGCCGGCCGTTCGGTGCCGCATGGGCATGAGCATCACCTGCGCACCATCAATCGTCTTCGTGCCATCGGCAGCATAGAAGCCGCCGTGCGATCGGGCGTCATCACCGATGGAATTATGGCCGCCTGTGTGCGGCGCGAGGTGAAGATGGTGCTGGCAGGCACTATTCGAGACGATGGCCCCTTGCCCGGTGTGTTGACGGATTCCATGGCGGCGCAGCAGGCCATGCGCGCCGAAATTCCAGGGGTCGCGCTCGCCCTCCTGGTCGCGTCCACGCTGCACTCGATCGCGACCGGCAATTTGTTGCCGGCCACGGTTCCCACGGTGTGCGTCGATGTGAATCCGGCGGTGCCGACGAAATTGGCCGACCGCGGCAGTTTTCAAGCTGTGGGGCTGGTTATGGATGCCTCCTCCTTTCTCAAAGAACTCGCACGGGAACTCGGGTGGCGTGCATGAGTCGCCTGTGGTGTGTCCTCCCGATTATTTTCAAATCGATTACGAGATCAATCCCTGGATGCGGCGGGACAACAGCGTAGACCCTGCGCGGGCGGTGGATCAGTGGCACGCACTGGTGAACACCTTAGAGCAGGATGTGGGTGTCGCGCTCGAGCGGATGCAGCCGGTTCAGGGTTTGCCGGATCTGGTCTTTACGGCCAATGCAGGGGTGGTTGTCGGTCGTCGCGCGTTGGTGAGCCGCTTCCGTTACCCGGAACGACAGCGGGAGGAAGTGCACTTTGCGCGATGGTTTCGCGACCATGGGTATGAGGTGCTGACACTCGAGAAGGCGCTCTATTTCGAAGGGGCCGGCGACCTGCTCGGGTTTCCGGATGCCTGGTTCGGCGGATATCGTCAGCGATCGGATATCCGGGCGTTCCCGAGGTTAAGCGAGATCTTCCAACGGGAAATCATTCCGCTCGAATTGATCGACAGTCGGTTCTACCATTTGGATACCTGCTTCTGCCCGCTCAGCGGCGGCGAACTGCTCTATCTCCCCTCCGCATTTGACTCCTACGGTCAAGCGGCCATCGAGCAACGGGTCGCGGCGGAACAGCGACTTGCGGTCCCGGAAGAGGAAGCGCTCAGATTTGCCTGCAATGCGGTCTGTGTCGGCAAGCAGGTGGTGATCCCGGCCGGCTGCCCGCATACCATGAAAATCCTGGAAACACGCGGTTATCGCACCCATCCCGTCCAGCTGGACGAATTTATGAAGTCAGGCGGCGCCGCCAAGTGTCTGACTCTCGCGCTGGATTAACCAGCATCCGTCACCCGCCCTTGGTCAAGATCCCATGGTGACCGGAAGGAGATTCCTGTCGCGGCGTACGCAGGGCGTGTGACGAGGAACTCGCTACGGTTTCGTACGAAATAGAAATGACAGGTACATCCCGGCAATGGCGGTCGTGGTGAGCTCAATCATGAGCAACAGCCGACTGACGATGGCATCCGGTTGCGGCGGGGAGAGAATGAAATGAAAGCCGAGAAAGAGCGGCGGCTGTGAGGGCGGGCTTTCCCATGGCGGCATCAGCACGGAGACAATCAGTACGGTGACCATCCCATACAGGATCTGCAGGTTCAACTGCTCCCGGGTCGATCCGGCAGGAGTCGCCGTTGTTCTCAGGCTGGGGTCAGCCTCAACTCCCGCTCCGCAATGGGTACAGTAGCGGTTGATTTCCGGCAAGGCACGCCCGCAGGCGGGGCAGGGTTTCATAGTCGTCGTTCCCGATGGAGCCTGCAGCCTAACGCGACGGTGACAGAAATTCCAGTGGTGAGAGCAGGTATGCACCGCCTGCTCACGAGGAGATGGGTGGATCGTTTCGTTGACAGCTTTCAAAGCCCCTTCCTATAATCCGCGTCCATGAGGTCTGCCCGCTCAATCCTAGCCACTCACCTCTGCCGGGGCCTGGTCCTGGTGGGACAACTGTAATGCGCGCAGTCGTTCAACACGTCGCCGTCCTCGGTGCCGGAGCCTGGGGAACGGCGTTGGCCCGGCACCTGGCGGAGAAACAGGTCCCGGTGTGTCTGTGGGCTCACGAGCCGGAGGTGGTCCAAGCAATCCGGTTACGGCGTGAGAATGCGGTGTATTTGCCGGGCGTATTGCTTCCGCCGGCCTTGTCGGCAACGAATGTCTTGGCCGATGCCATCACGGGCGCTGATTGCCTGATTTTTGCGGTGCCCTCACATGTGGCGAGACCGGTATTGAGCCGGATCGCATCCTTGCTGCCGCAGCCTGTTCCGTTCGTCAGCGCGACGAAGGGTATTGAGGAAGAGACGCTGGCGCTCGTTACGCAGGTGATGCAGGCGGTGTTGCCTGCGCATATGCAAGAGTCCCTGTTGGTGTTGTCCGGGCCGAGTTTTGCCAGTGAGGTCAGCCGCGGGTAACCGACGGCGCTTTGTCTTGCCGGGCGGGATGCCGGCATGGTCAAGTCGATTCAGTCGTTGTTCATGACGCCGAATTTTCGAGTCTACGCGGATGATGACCTGATCGGGGTGCAACTCGGCGGTGCCTTGAAGAATGTGATGGCCCTGGCGGCCGGGGTCGTCGATGGGCTTGAACTGGGACATAACGCCCGCGCCGCGCTCATTACCCGCGGCCTGGCCGCAATGGTTCGACTGGGTGTGGCGATGGGGGCCGATCCACGCACCTTCTATGGGCTCTCAGGCGTCGGAGACCTCATTCTCACCTGCACCGGCCCCTTGAGCCGCAATCACTCGGTCGGGGTACGACTGGGAAAGGGCGAGCGCCTGGAGGGAATTCTCGCAAGCATGCAAGCCGTGGCGGAAGGTGTGCGCACGGCAAAGGCGTCCTTGGGGCTGGCCCTGCGCTGCGGTGTGGATATGCCGATCGTGCAGGAAGTGAACGCGGTGCTCTTTGCCGACAAGCCCTGTCGCCAGGCCGTCGGTGACCTCATGGAGCGAGAAGCGAAGGGGGAGAAGAGTTCGTCATGAACCAAGACCAGTTGCAGGCGTTGCTTACGAAGGTTCAGCAGGGCACCATGGCGGTGCCGGACGCATTGCACCGGTTACGCACCCTGCCCTATGAAAACTTAGGATTCGCCTCTCTCGATCACCATCGCGCGCTTCGGCAGGGGTTTCCGGAAGTCATTTTCTGTGAAGGGAAGACGGTGGTGCAGGTCGTTGCCATTGCGAAGACGCTCTTACGAAAGAACAACGCCTGGTTGGCGACGCGGGTGGAACCGACGATTGCGCGGGCGCTCCGGCGGGTGAGCAAGCGGGCGGTCTACCACGAAGCGGCACGGGTCGTGTCCATTGCGCCGCCCAAGTTGGTGCGTCGGGGGTCCGTGTTGATCGTCACGGCCGGCACCGCCGATATTCCTGTGGCGGAGGAAGCACGTGTGACGGCCGATATCATGGGGAGCAAGACCGGCACGTTGTACGATGTGGGAGTGGCCGGATTGCATCGCCTGCTGGGTCAGCAGGAGCGGTTGCATGACGCCCGAGCCCTCATCGTGGTGGCGGGGATGGATGGGGTGCTTCCTAGCGTCGTCGGTGGATTAGTGCGGCAGCCGGTGATTGCGGTGCCGACGAGCCGGGGCTATGGCGCCCACTTCGGCGGGCTGGCCGCATTGTTGACCATGCTGAATTCCTGCGCGGCTGGAGTCGGAGTGATGAACATCGACAACGGCTTCGGGGCCGGTTGCCTTGCGCATCGGATCAACATGGTGGCGGAAGAAACGAGTCGGCTTCAGTAGGCACGTCTGGGTGAGCCTGCGGCGGTTGTTCGTGCGTCTCTCGTGGAAATGCCCCTGCGCTCTGTTGACGGGATATGCGTCAGGCTCGAGCGTCGAGCGCGACGCCGGCGGACTTTTTCACCATCCTGCTAGTCCTTCACGGCAAATTTACCGCGTTTAGGCCAGGCCAACATTTGGGTGCGTTGGCCCTTCTCTCCGTTACTCAATAATTTGACCCGTACTTCGTATTCGTAGGACCCGACCGGCACCTGTTGTTTGTTGTGGTCCAACCCGTCCCACGCCAGGTCGACCTGCACACGTTTCTGCGGTGTTTCTCCGGCGGCGCTGGTGGGGGTTTGCTCATGATCATTGATTGTCTGCCTGATCGACAGGAAGCGCAGCGAGGTCATCGAGGAGGAGGTCACGAGGGCGGACACCTCCAGCATCAGTTGTTCGTCGACTTCCTTGGGCAATTGGACCGTGGCGATAAAATGAAACGGCCCGTCTTGTGGGCGATAGGGCATCGGCGTGGCTTCCAGCGAGAGGATTTTCAGGTCCGGCTCCGGGCGCGGGACGCTGCTCTTGCCTTTGGTCTTGGCCAGCGCGTCTATGCTCAGCCCGCCCAGCAGAATGGCGGCGCTGAGGAGGATCAACAGGCTGAACCGAATTCCACATAATGCGGAAGGAAGACTGGCGGCACTGGATGGTTTGGAATTGATCATGATATTGAGGTCGACGGATGTGGCCGGTGAATTGATGGAGTGCGTCTCTTGATTGGGGATAACACAGCCTCGAAGGGCTGTCAACGAACGAGCGGAATGATTGCTGTCTGGATGCGGCTCCGGTAAGATGCCGCTCGCTCACACCGGATCATCAATTGTAGGAGTCACGTGTCCACCCATCTGCATTTTGACTGTTTCTCCGGCATCAGCGGCGACATGACATTGGGTGCACTGGTCGATGCGGGATTGCCCTTGAAGGATCTCGTGCGCGGCCTTGCCTTGCTGCGGATCGAGGGCTTTCGCCTGGCACGGAAGCGGGTCGAGCGCGGGGCCGTCTCGGCAACCAAGGTCGATGTATTGATCGAGAAAGGTTTTCGCGCGCCCTTGACGCTGGCGCAAATCAAGCGGATTCTACTGAAGAGCGGCCTGCCTCCGGCAGTGAAAGAACGGAGTCAAGCGGTCTTTGACGTGTTGGCCGATGCCGAGGGGAAAGCCCATGGTGTCGAGCCTTCGCATGTGCATTTTCATGAAGTCGGTGTGATCGATTCGTTTGTCGACGTGGTCGGCGGGGGGTTGGGGCTGTATCTCCTGGGCGTGGAGCGCGTGACGGCCTCCGCGATCAATGTGGGGTCGGGCACCCTCACGTCGGCGCATGGCTCGTTGCCTGTGCCGGGACCGGCCGTGGCTGCGCTGGCGGTCGGTCTTCCCATGTATGCCGAGGGTCCTCAACGGGAATTGGCTACTCCGACCGGAGTGGCATTGGTGCGCACCCTGGCGACAGAATTCGGTCGCCTGCCGCAGATGCAGGTCCGCCAGGTAGGTTATGGGGCGGGAACCGCCGATCCGGCGCAGTGGCCGAATGTGCTGCGTGTGTTTGTCGGTGACGGACCGGTCGTCGCAGGTTCGGTGGAAACCATCGTGGAACTTCAAACGAACATCGATGACATGAATCCGCAGGTCTATGAGACCGTGTTCGATCGGGTGTTTGCCGCGGGAGCCGTGGATGCAACCCTGGCGCCGGTCACAATGAAAAAGGGTCGGCCCGGGAATGTGCTTTCCGTGCTGGCGCCTCAAGAGAAGGTGGAGGCCGTGCTGGCTGTGCTGTTCGCCGACACGACGGCGCTCGGCGTAAGGACGCATCACGTGCAGCGACGGGTGTTGCCGCGTCGGTTTGTCCCGGTGCAGGTTCAGGGCCATGATGTGCGGATCAAGGTGGCTGAATCGCAGCCGGGGAGAAGCAAAGCCGCTCCTGAGTATGAAGATTGTAAACGGATTGCCGAACAGAGCGGCCGTCCGGTGAAAGACGTGTTGGAAGAAGCTCTGCTGGCGTATCGGCACAGGGCAGGACAGGTGAAAAAGGGAACAGGCCGCAGGTGAACACCGAAACTGTCGCTGTCGTCTTCTTGTGTGAGGGGTCGTTTTCGCGAGGCCTTCTGTGACGATCCTGTTCTATGTGGGATTGTTCGTGGCCTCGGTCGTCATCACCCTCGCCGGGTGCCATCTCTTTACCAACGGCATTGAATGGCTCGGTAAGCGTCTGAATATTTCCGAAGGCGCCGTCGGCAGCGTCTTCGCGGCAGTCGGAACAACCTTGCCGGAGACATCGATCCCGATCATCGCCATTTTCTTCGGGGCCGGACGAGAGCAGGTGGAAGTTGGTCTAGGCGCCATTCTCGGGGCGCCGTTCATGCTCAGCACGCTGGTTCTCCCCATTCTCGCGCTGTTATTGTTGCTCTATGCGAAGCTCGGTAAGCGAACAGCGACGTTCAAGCTCAATTATGGCGAAGTCCGGGTCGATATCGGCTTTTTCCTCATCAGTTACGCCTTAGCCCTGACCTGCGCGGTCATCCCGTCCAAACCCGTTCACATGGTTGTCGCCCTGGTGCTCTTGGGCATGTACGTCTATTACATGAAACTCAAGTTTTCGGCCGAAGATGAGGAGGGTGAGGGGGGTGGTGAACTGGAGCCGCTGCTGTTCGCCCGCCGGTCTTCTCGTCCGTCGTATCTGGTGATCGGGGCGCAAGGAGTTGTCGGATTACTGGGCCTGGTCGGTGGAGCCCATCTGTTCGTGACGGCTGCGAATTCTATTTCAGCCGAAATGCAGGTGTCGCCGCTTATCCTCGCCTTGCTCATCGCTCCGCTGGCCACTGAGTTGCCGGAAATGTCGAACAGCTTTTTGTGGTTGTATCGGAAGAAGGATCGATTGGCGGTCGGGAATGTCACCGGCGCGATGGTGTTCCAGGGCTCGATTCCCGTCTCTGTGGGGTTGTTGGGCACCGACTGGACGCTGGGAACGACGGCGTTGGCGACGATGGTGCTTGCCGTGATCGCCATGGGCATGAGTTTGCTGCAAGCCGTCTGGTCCGGGCACTGGCGGCCCTGGTTGCTCAGCGGTAGCGCACTCCTGTACCTTGGGTACACACTCTTTTTGTATACGCATGGCTCCTAAGCGCACAACTCTCACCCCACGCCCGGTTCTGGGACTCACGATGGGAGATCCGGCCGGCATCGGACCGGAGGTCATCGCCAAGGCGTTGGCCGATAAGGCCCTGACGCGCCTGTGTATTCCTGTTGTCGTCGGCTCCCGTCACGTCTTGGAACGGACGATCGCCTGGCTGAAGCTGCCGCTGCAGGTGGTGGATTTCAATCCGGCGGCCGGTCAGCGGCTGAGGGCCGGGCAGGTGGCTGTTGCGGACCCGCTGGAGAATCCGTTGCCGAAGTTTCGAATGGGTGTCGCCACGGCGGTGACGGGCGCGGCTTCCATCGCATTCATCAAGGAGGCGGTCACGTTGGCGCAGGCAGGGAGCCTGGGCGGGATCGTTACGGCGCCCATCAACAAAGAAGCCATGAACATGGCCGGATTTCACTACCCGGGGCACACGGAGCTGTTGGCAGATCTGACTCACACCAGCGAGTTCGGGATGATGATTGTCGGCGGGCCGCTGAAAATCATGTTCACCACCACCCATGTGGCGATCAACGCGCTCTCTCCCCTGCTGACGACGGACCGGATTACCAAGGCCATCCGCCTCGCGCACCTCGGGCTGACGAAGTATTTCGGCATTGCGCGTCCCAAGATCGGCGTAGCAGCATTGAATCCGCATGCGGGAGAGCATGGCCTGTTCGGCAATGAGGAGTCGACCAGCATCGCTCCGGCCGTCAAACTGGCCAGGGCCGCCGGTATCAAGGCGAGTGATCCGCTTCCCGCCGATACCCTGTTCGGGAAGGCCGCTCGCGGCGACTACGACGGCGTGGTGGCCATGTATCATGATCAGGGGCTCATTCCTTTGAAGCTGGTCGCATTCGGAACCTGCGTCAACCTGACCGTCGGCTTGCCGATTATCCGGACCTCAGTGGATCATGGAACGGCGTACGATATCGCCGGCAAAGGGGTTGCCGAGCATGGGAGTCTGCTGGAGGCCGTGAAGGTGGCGGCCCGCCTGGCCGGATCCTGGTCGCCGGTCACCAAAACGTCCCGATAGAAAAGAAAGAAAAGATAGAAAAGAAGGGATACACGTCCATGGCAGAGATAGGACTTTCGGCGGCAACGATGATCGATCAGCAGGTGAAGGAATTGGATGCGATCGCTACACGGACCATTCAAGACTTCAATACCACCTTGGGCACCGAACGTGTGGGGCAGTGGAAAATCCGCACGGTGGCACTGCTCCAGCAGCATGCCGGACAGAATGCGGCGGACGAGTTGGCGCGAAAAACTCCCGGCATGGCGTTTACCAACGATCTGATCGAAGAGTTTACCGACGAGGTGGACAGTTATCGTTCCTATCTCGTTACGCTCGCCAAACGCATTCGGGCCGCGGCCCCTCCGACCGCCGGCTAGCAGTGTGAGCACCAGCAGAGCCACAGACGTTCCTGGAATCCGTCGCAGGCGGCCTATGTCGTCAGCCTGCTAGAAAGCTGCGCGAGAGTATGGCCCCCTCGTTCCCCCCGGCCTTGAAACGGCTCGGTCAGAATTTCCTCATCGATCCGAACATTATCCGCAAGATCGTGTCCCTGGCGGCGCTTGGCCCGGAGGACACCGTGCTGGAAATCGGGCCGGGGCGAGGCGCCCTGACTGCCGGTCTGTGTGCCGAAGCGGGCCGCGTCATCGCCGTGGAGATCGATCCACAGTTGCAGCCTCCTCTGCAGGAGAGTCTCGGGCATTGCCGCAACCTGGATCTTCGGATCGGAGACGCGCTCGCCTTTCCCTTCGAGACCTTGCCGCCGGGCACGGTGGTGGTGGCGAATCTTCCCTATTACGTCTCGACACCGATCCTCTTTGCGCTGCTCGATGCGCGTGCCCGTCTCGATCGCCTGGTACTCATGCTGCAGACCGAAGTGGCGCTCAGACTGGCGGCCAAACCGAACAGCGAGGACTATGGGGTGCTCTCGGTGCTGACGCAAGAGGCGGCTGAGGTGGAAGTGGCCTTTCGCGTATCTGCGAATTGTTTCCGCCCCCGTCCGACCGTCGGGTCGGCGGTGGTGCATCTTCGGATCAACAGGCAGGAAGGGTTCGAGCCGGTCCGGCACGAACGGTTCCGGCGGCTGGTGCGCGCATCGTTCGCTCATCGCCGTAAAACGCTGGTGAATTCTCTGCGCGATGAAGGGTATCCTCCGGAACAGATTGCACGGGCCACGGCGGACGCCGGCGTGCCGCCGCACGCGCGGGCGGAGATGCTCACACTCGAGGACTACCGCACACTCGCGCGCGCATTCGACCGCCATCCAGCCTGACGCCGGTCCGTATACGCGTGAGCGGGCGCGGCTTCATCGGATTGCGCAACATTCCCCGTTTGTTTGAAAAGGTATTTTCCCTGTGCTACGATCCGCCGCATGGGTGTATCCACCACGGCAAAGCGCGGTGACGCCCGCTCAGCTCCTTCCCGTTCCTCTCATGTGAAGCGCGAAGTG
>JACOEF010000616.1 GCA_024998705.1 Nitrospira sp. | reverse complement strand
GCTGCCTTCCTATACCATGGCCGACAAATTCAGTCACTACGGCAAAGCCTGCCGCTTCAACATGCGTTTGCACGGCATGCGAAACATCGGAGAGGCGATTGCCAACGACCGCTTTGGCGATGCCATGATACATGGCTTCTTCGTCACCTGAATCAAGCGTAAGCATTCACTACTTACACTGCCGACTGGGACGGTGACTGCCGAATCGCCGTAAAAGCCAGATACAATCGCTCCCAAGTCAAGGCCAATAATGTCCCCTTCGTTGAGACGACGCTTCGACGGAATCCCATGCATGACTTGCTCATTTACAGAGGCACACAACGTCTTAGGGTAGTTACGATAGCCCTTAAACGCAGGAATGGCACCACGACCGCGGATGGCCTCTTCAGCCATGCGATCAAGATCATCAGTCGTAATGCCTGGCGCCACTTTTCCTTTTAACAACTCCAATACTTCAGCAACCACGCGAGATGCTTGTGCCATCAACGAGACTTCGTCCGGCGTTTTGAACACGATCATGTAGCGCCGAGCCCAACAAGCACCTTGGCTAGCCGATCATACACCTGGGCCATCTCACCAGCCCCATCAAGGTTACTGAGCTTATTTTTGCCCTCGTAGTATGCCATCAATGGCGAGGTTTGCTCGTCATAGACCCTCAGGCGAGCCTCGATCGTCTCGGGCTTGTCATCACTCCGTTGAACCAACGCCGTACCACACCGATCACATTGGCCACTAATCTTCGGCGCGACAAAATCCACATGAAAGACACTGTGGCACTTTGGACAGCTCCTGCGACCGCTGAGCCGCTTGACGATATCTTCTCGCGTGACTCGAAAATTGATCACCCGATCAAGGGTCACCCCTCGATCAGCAAGCATCCGATTCAATTCTTCGGCCTGCGGAACGGTTCTTGGAAATCCGTCTAAAATGAATCCATTCTGACAGAGCGGCTCACCTAATTTCTCACGCACCATCCCGATCACGACGCTGTCAGGAACAAGCTTCCCAGCATCCATACTTTTTTTAGCTTCGATTCCTAACGGGGTTTGCTTCCGCACTGCCTCACGCAGGAGATCACCGGTTGATATCTTGGGCCAACCGAATTGAGCTGTGACTCGATCCGCTTGAGTCCCTTTTCCGACCCCTGGTGCGCCCAAAAAAACAAGTCGCATTCGATCGCCTTAACTGGTTCTTCCCCGGAGCTTCCCCTTCTGTAGGAACCCATCGTAATTGCGATTCAATAGATGCGACTCAATTTGTTGAGCCGTATCCAGTCCGACGCCAATAACGATCAGCAGTGAGGTTCCACCGAAGTAGAAGGGCATGTTGAGCTTGTAAATCAGGAACTCTGGAATGACGCACACGATCGCGAGATAGATCGCCCCGGCGAACGTAATCTTGGTCAACACCGAATAGATATAATCGGAAGTCCTCTGGCCTGGTCTGATACCAGGCACAAAGCCTCCATACTTCTTCAAATTATCGGCCATATCCACGGGATTCATAACGACCGCGGTATAAAAGAAACAGAAGAATACAATGAGCCCGACATACATCAAGGTATACAAAAGTGAGCCCGGTGCCAATTGCGACCCAATGGCCTTAATCCAAGGGGTCTCAAAGAAGCCGGCGATCGTCGCTGGAAAAGCAATGATCGACGACGCAAAAATAGGCGGAATCACACCCGCAGTATTAATCTTGAGCGGAATGTGTGTACTTTGTCCACCGTACACCCGTCGGCCTATCACCCTTTTTGCGTATTGAACAGGAACCTTTCGACGCCCGCTTTCGAGAAACACAATGGCTGCAACCACACCGAACATGACCAGCGTCAAAACAACCAACAACGGGAAGCTTAGTTGGCCGACCTTGTATAGGTCAAAGGTCTGTGCGACGGCTGCTGGCAGCCTCGCCACGATACCGGCAAAAATGATGAGCGAAATGCCGTTACCAATACCTCGTTCCGTGATCTGCTCGCCCAACCACATTAAAAAGCCCGTGCCAGCGCAGAGCGTAATCACGGTCATAAACCGGAAACCCCAGCCTGGGCTTAGCACGAAGGCACCTTGATTCATTTGCTCCAGGCCGACCGCAATGCCGAAGCCCTGAATGAGCGCAATGACGATGGTGCCGAACCGAGTGTATTGAATAATCTTCTTCCGACCGCGCTCCCCCTCTTTGGCGAGTTTGGACAGATGCGGAATGACCACCGTCAGCAACTGAAGAATGATCGAGGCGCTGATGTAGGGCATAATGCCCAGCGCAAAGATCGTCAGTCGCGAGAGGGACCCACTGGAGAAAATATCCAAAAATCCGAGCAAGGCACCGCCTTGCTTCTGGAGGAATTCGGATAAAGCTTCTCCGTTGATACCCGGTGTGGGGATATGAGCGCCCACACGATAGACGATAAGCATCCCCAGCGTAAACAATACGCGGGTTCGCAACTCAGGTATCTTGAAGATGTTTTGAAAACTAGTCAGCAGACGCTCAAACACAGGGAATGACCTCGGCCCTCCCCCCGGCTGCCTGAATCTTGGCCTCTGCTGATTTGCTGAACTTGTGAGCCTGAACCACAAGAGGCTTCGTGAGCTCTCCCTGGGCCAGAATCTTAATCAGCTCTCCTTTTCGACGCACAAGGCCTTCATTGATCAAGAGTTGGGGCGTAATGGCTTCTGTCGTCTCCAGATCAGCCAAACTTTTCAAGTTAATGATCGTATATTCTGTTCGAAATTGATTGGTGAAACCGTACTTTGGAACTCGACGAATCAAAGGCATTTGTCCGTCCTCAAACCCAGGTCGTTTTCCACCACCTGAGCGAGCCTTCAACCCCTTATGCCCCTTCGTCGCGGTCTTTCCATGGCCGGAGCCAGGACCACGGCCGATACGCTTTCGCTTGTGTTTCGCTCCTCGAGAAGGAGCAAGATCATGCAACTTCATGGGGGACTCACTTCCAGTAAATAGCCAACCTTGGCGATCATGCCCTTAACTTGATCGCTGGCTGGACGTGACACCGTGGCGTTGAGTGTTCGAAGCCCCAATCCCCTGAGAACCAAGCGATGCTTATACGGAGTACCAATCGGGCTCCGCTTCAGGGTGATACGAAGGCTTGCTTGAGTACTTGTGGTTTTCTTGTCAGTAGCCATTAGACTTGCACCTGCGCTTCACTTGCAACACTCCGTCGTAATCTCATCATTTCTTGAGGATCACACAATTGCTGAAGACCGTGGAGAGTCGCCCGGACAGCGTTGAATGGATTCCCACGACCCAAGGTCTTTGCAATGATGTTATGCGCGCCGGCCAGTTCAACAACAGCCCGAACAGCGCCTCCGGCAATGATCCCGGCCCCATCCGCAGCAGGCTTCAACAGCACGTGCTCCGCGCCGAAAAGCCCGTGCACTTCATGCGGAATGGTCCCTCCCTTAATGGGAACACGCACCAAATGTTTCTTGGCTTGTTCGACTGCCTTGGAAATCGCAACGGGGACTTCCGCTGCCTTCCCCTTACCTACACCGACATAGCCCTGTCCGTCGCCAACCACCACTAGGGCGCAAAAATTAAAGCGCTTTCCGCCCTTCACTACTTTTGCGACGCGGTTGATAAACACCACCTTGTCTTTTAGGCTCAGTTCTTCGGGATTGACTCGCACAACGTCATTCTCCTTTAAGTCGTCTCATGTGGCTTGTCACGAGCAGAGGATGGCCAATCTGCACGGATCTGACACCTAAAACTGCAGGCCGCCTTCACGCGACGCATCAGCCAAGGCCTTAACGCGACCATGATACTGTCGCCCGCCGCGATCGAAGACTACCATCGAGACCTTGGCAGCCTTCGCCCGTTCGGCAATTAGTTTTCCGACAGCTTTCGCGCCTTCAATGCTTCCAGTCGATTTCACAGACTTACGCAAAGCCTCGTCCAATGTGGAGGCCGCCGCTACGGTATGCCCACGGAGATCATCGATAATCTGAGCATAAATGTGAGAGCGACTACGAAAGACATTCAAGCGTGGCCGATCACTCGTCCCAATGACAGATTTTCGAACACGCCGCTTACGACGCGCTAATTTTCTATTTTTTTCTTGGATATTCATCAGTCGCCTCTACTTGCCGGTCTTGCCCGCCTTCTTCCTCAAGACTTCACCGGCGTATCGAATTCCTTTTTGCTTATACACATCAGGAGGCTTGATCGAACGAATATTCGCCGCCACCTGACCGACTAAACGCTTATCCACCCCTTTAATGGAAATCAGGGTTTGCTTATCGACCTTGACATCAATCCCTGCAGGCACGGTATAGGTCACAGGATTGATGTAGCCGACATTAAAGCTCATTTCTCGTCCCTGCAATTGAGCCTTATAGCCGACACCCGTAATCTCTAGGGCCTTCTCATACCCTTTCGTGACACCCTGGATGATGTTACTGAGTTCCGCTCGGACGAGCCCATGCATTGCGCGAATCTGACGCGCATCGCCAGAACGGTTAACCAACAGTTGCCCATCCTTCACCGCGACACTCAAACCATCCGTTAACTTCCAATCAAGTTTGCCGATCGGGCCCTTGACTGAAACAACGTGACCGGCCACCTTAATGTCCACACCAGCTGGCACTGAAATTGGTTTCCGCCCTATCCGCGACATACGAACCCCGTTACGACGTTACAGCGACTTTGGTTATTACTGCGCCTTACCCGACTCTAGCTACCAGACAGAACAGAGAACTTCGCCGCCTAACCCAGACCGCCTGGAATCACTGTCGGTCATAAGACCTTTCGAAGTAGAGATGACTGCCAGACCGATACCGTTCCTGACCTTGGGCACATCATCCCGACCGACATACACACGCCGCCCAGGTTTGCTGATTCGTCGCATCCCTGTGATCATCGGGCGAGCTTCATCCACATAACGAAGCTGGACGGAGAAATAGGGGTGCCCCTCTTCCTGCATCTCACCGTAACCGAGGATGAATCCTTCTTTTCCAAGAATGTTGAGAATTTGCCGTTTCACCTTTGAAACTGGGACCTTCACCACATCCTGCCGCCGTCGAGCCGCGTTCCCTAGTCTTACTAATAGATCAGCAATCGGATCAGTAATCATGCATTCCTCTTCTACACTGGCAACGGGCCACTTCAAATGAAGCGACTACCAGCTTGACTTACGAACTCCTGGAATTTCACCCTTCAGGCTCAGAAACCGAAAACAGATACGACACATCCGAAAGCGACGTAAAAATCCACGAACGCGACCACAGAGTCCACAGCGGTGGTAGTCACGACAAGCGAATTTCGATTTTGCGGCCGCCTTGTTCTTTAGCGCTAATCTTGACACGCGATCCCCCTTACTCGTGCGTGGCTTACCTCACCACGCCACCTGACACCTACCGGCGCATTAAGCCCGAAACGGCATGCCCAAATGCTTGAGCAAAGCCTTACCTTCATCGTTGGTTCTGGCAGTCGTGACGATCGTGATATCCATACCATGGATCGAGGCGACGCTATCATACTCGATTTCAGGAAAAATCAATTGTTCCTTCAGACCGAGGGTGTAATTGCCGCGACCATCGAATGCCTTTGGGGACACACCACGAAAATCTCGAATACGCGGCAGGGCCAGGGAGATTAACCGGTCCAAAAACTCCCACATCCGCCTGCTGCGAAGCGTCACCTTGGCGCCAATCGGCATTCCCTGCCTCAACTTGAAGCCGGCGATGGCCTTCTTGGCGCGCGTAGTAACCGGCTTTTGCCCGGTAATGATGCCGAGCTCATTAGAGGCACTCTCCAGTAACTTCACATTTTGAATCGCCTCGCCCATCCCCACATTCAGGACGATGCGTTCCAGTCGCGGAACCTGCATCAAGTTGCCGTAACCGAACTCCTTCATCAGAGCCGGCACCACCTGATCACGATAGGTGTCCCTAAGCCGCGGGGAGAACTGGTGCTCATTGCCGGAATCCTGAGAGATCTCAGGAGCGGCTGCCTCTTTCTTTGTTGACGACTTGGGACTCGCGCCCTTACCGCCCTTACCCTTCTCT
>JACOEF010001022.1 GCA_024998705.1 Nitrospira sp. | reverse complement strand
TACGTCAGCCGGATGCGTTGGTCCCGCTCGCCACGACGGGGCTCCGACGGGCCGGGCGCGAACTCCCGCCCGTCTGTCTCCAGTTGTCGTCATCCACGCGGATTGGTTTACGGGTCTACCTCGACGAATTTGCGCGACAACTCGCGGCGCAGAAACCCTCTGCGACCACAGCCCGCACCTATCTGAAACGGGGGCGGGCATTCATCGCGTGGCTGGAGCAGCAGAGCGTTCTGCGGCGCCTCGATCGCGCGTGCCTCGACGCCTATCGCGTCTCCCTGGATCGACGGTTTCCG
>JACOEF010001021.1 GCA_024998705.1 Nitrospira sp. | reverse complement strand
GGCGAACACCCGGGCGACTTCCAGGATGACGGCGGTGCCTGATGCGTTGTCGTCGGCTCCGGCAAAGAGCAATCCACCTTGTTTTCCAAAATGATCGCGGTGGGCCCCGATCAGGATCGCGCCGTTCTGATGAGCGGCGTCCTGTCCGGGAAGCCATGCGACGACGTTCCGGAGCGTGCCGTCCTGTTGCGCACTCTGCCAGTGCGTCTTGACGGACACGCCGGTGTGTGTGGATTGTGGGGCCATGGCGTCGTTCAGTTGTTGCTGCAGACGACGCAATCGGTTGTCCTCGCCGGGCTGCTGTGTGCCGAGGATGGCCGACGCGAGGGCGGTACTGATCCAGGCGCCTGGAATGGTCCGTTGAGGGTCTGTAAGCCCATAGAACGCACTCGGGCGACCCGTGACCCCACGACGAGTTTCGTATGCGTTGAGGATCGGCCCGGTCGCGGTCAGGTAGCCGAGGGCGCCATGCGCGTGGGCCATGTGTACTTTATCCGCGTGGGAGACCTGCGTGGCATACCGTTCTGGTTTTCCACGGAGAAACAGCACCACTTTGTTTCGAACGTCGATATCGGCATAGTCATCGAGTCCGCCTACCGGGTCGGAGATCCCGTATCCGACAAAGACAATCGGGGCCTCGAGGTCTGCTGAAGGGGTATCGAGGATCGGGAGATAGTCGGTGCCGATCACGGCCGGTTGCCTCTCGGAAGTCGGTCCGATCTGGAGCAGCGCCCCCTCGCTGATCTGCGTTGTGCGGACGGGGGCGGGCTGAATCTGGATCGGCGCGGGACGTCGAGCTGGCGCGGCGGGAGACTCGGAGCCCGCTGAGCGATGCTGTTGTAAATCCAGGAGTCGTTGCCGCACGAATTCGGCGGAGGCAAGGTCGTCGGATGTGCCGGTCTGGCGTCCGTTGAACGTCGGTCCGCTCAAGGTGCGGATATCTGCCAACATGCGCTCGCTGGAAATCGAGCTCAATGCCTGCACCAACTCCGGGGAGACCGTCTCTGCGGCGGCATTCTGACCGACAGCCAGAGCCATCCATAGGATGAGCAGTAGTGTGAGCGGGGGGCGGGCAACGGATGATGATTCAGTGCGCCTGGAGTCTCCCGGGCAAGACGCTAACGATATGAAATGATCACAGTCCATCAGATCGACGTGGCCGAGGCT
>JACOEF010000347.1 GCA_024998705.1 Nitrospira sp. | reverse complement strand
CTCAGGATGCCCGATGTCGTCGTTAATGGATGGTTCGTGGTCGGCTGTCTGCCAGAGATGGATGCGATCATCCTCCGTGGTTTTCTTGAGATAGACGAGAGCGACCGGAATATCGGTGGGCCGTTCCGCCGCGCGAAAGCAGGCGCCAAGAGGCTCCACCGAGCCATGTGTCGCAATGATTGTGGCCAGCCTCCGACGGTCTTCAGTGTAGGGGTTATCGATAGTCTCTTGATTGAGGAGGCAGACGATTTCGCCGTTGTGAAGAAAGTCCCACGCGCGCAGCAGATGGAGGGCGCCCTGGCTGAAGGGAGGATTCATGACGATGGCGTCGTAGTAAGAGACGCCGTCGTAGGTCAACCAATCATAACCGACGACGCTCAGCTCCTCATGGGCTTGGAGAATCTTCAAGAGATCAGGGTGGAGTTCGATAACGTCGACCCGATGGCGTGACCCGGAGTTGTAGCGGGACCCAGTCCGGCCGAATCCCAGAATGGCCTTGGCGAGATCGCCTTTGCCGGCGCTTGGCTCAAGAAAATGAACGGCATTGCGATCGATTTTCTGGAGCATTTTTGCTGCCACGGCGCCGGGTGTGGGGTAGAAGTCTTCGCTGAACATACCGCTCCTTTTCGACAGACGTAGGCAAGTGTGAAACGTGTGCGTTGACGCTGTTGGGGAATCCGGAGTGCGGTGTATGCGATGCCGGGATGATGGTCGGATCCGGCAGGGGTGACTGCTGCCCCCTCGACGGCGCGAGGATCTTCCGCCCCTCTTGGATCGCCTCGAAGCTGAGTCCTTTGGCGCATACACGTTCGATCCAGGCGAGCATACCCGGTGCATTGCGGAGGAGTGCGGCATTGGCGAGGGCCTCATCGACACGATGTCGGCCCAGGTAGGCCGCGCGGTCTTCATTGAGTACCTGGCAAATCTTTCCATCTCGTCGGCGCGGGCCTGAGATGTCTCCGTTCTCAGGATCTAAGATCCATGGACCTGGTGTAGGTTTGGTCATCGAGCTCCCGTGTCTTCGGTAGTGGTCACCGTGCCGTGGGTGTGACGAGGTGATCAAGTATACGGCTGAGCTAGCGCACGGGTGCGTGGTGGAGGCCTGTTTTGGTCAGATCGAGCAGTGACACGCGCTGGGGGTTCTTCAACCAGAGCTTGTGAAGATCCTTCACGTTGGCGTTGTGATGGAGCAGCACTTCCATGACGTGATAGCCCATGTGGGTCAGCAGCGAGACCAGTTCCTTCTGGACGTGTGGACCCTTCTTCGGCGGGCTAGTGTGGAGCGGATGCTCCAGGGCGGTACAACCGGCGTCGTTATCTAACGCGACATAGATGATTCGTGAGGGGAGCCGTTTCAGATAGGCCTGGAGTCGCTCGCCCGTATTCAGCCCATTCAGCGCGCAGAGCGTAACCGAGGGGCCGAACAGTTCATTGCCTGCCAGGCAATCCACGATGCTTTCCGTGATCAGAATCGGCGCGTTCCCGCGTTTGAGGATCCAGGGGCCCTTGAGGCCGCGGGCGACCCGCATGAGGGCGGGTGGGGCTTCGTCCAAGGCTCGCGCCATCAGTCCCTGCATGAAATGGATGTTGGGTGTGGGAAGCGGAAATGCCACGTAAGGAATGCCGTCGTCGCCAACCCGCATCCATACCGCGCCAAGATGCTGGTTGTAGGGCAGCGCCAACTTATGGAAATACGACCGGAGCTCTTCCTCACGTTCCGGGGTCATGTTGGCTTGGGCGGCATAATAGAGCTTCTTGGCGTGAGCAATACGTTCTTTGTCGGTTGGAGGGGCCGGTGAGGGTTCGTTCGGGGACGCCATACTCCTGACGCGGTCGTGCAGAATCCGGTGCAGGGCTTCTGCGAACGTCACATGATCGAGGAGTTGGACGAGGTCGATGAGGTCTCCGTGCTGCTTGCACCCCTCATGTTCGTTGCGCCCGAAGTCATACCACACCCAGGTGCCGTTCGGTCGCTGCGAGACAGAGAATGAAGGATTCCTGTCTTCGCGATAGGGCGCGTGAAAATCAGCATGGTGCGGTCGTCGCGACACCGGTGTGTGGCCCCGAGAGATGAGAAACTCAATGAGGTTGATACTGCGGGCGTGAGCGATGGCGTCGGGAGAAATGGACATGAGCGTTATCAGTACCGGAAAGAGGGTGTGTCACGGTGATGGCAGAGGTGCCTACGGTTATGCGGCCTCGTCGAAATTGTAGAGGCGTACCGGCTTCTTCACGAGGAGCGAATCCAGCTGGCCCTTGATCGTCCCCATCCCAGTTTGGACGACGCTGGCAATCGATTGGTCACTGCGTAGGAGTTCTGAGTTGACTCCGCTCAGGACGTTTTTAGCCGAGCTGACGAGTTGCGCGAGTTCGACGTCATTGCCCAGGTTGCGGGCTTCAAAGGTGTTCAGGAACTCCAGAAGATTGGTGAGCGTGCTGCTCTTGAAGGTTTTGGACTTGCCCGTGTCACTCGGACTCAATCGATCGACCAGGTGGTTGACGAGCGATCGCATGGCTTCGCGAAGGTAGGTGTTCACGTCTTCGAGCATGTTGTTCACCTTCTCCATTGACCGGCGTTCTTCTCGTTTGAGCATCGTGGCACTGATGGTCTCAAGTGTGCCGGGAAGGTCAAAGGTAATGTAGGAGTAGGTCAGTCCGAACGCCGCCCGCACCGTGTCCGGATTTGGGTAGTCGCTGGTGCGATAGGCCGCCTTGAGTCGAGCAGCTTCTTCGGCAATTCGGGTGTCGTACTGGGCGAGAAAGACATCGACGAGTTGTCGAAGTTCTTCCTCGGCGTCGGCGATGATGGTATCGACCTCGGCGGCGAGCGCCACTGGGATCAGGTACATGCCCGAACGAAGGCCGGCCGGCAGGGTCAGGTTTGCGAGTTTGGTCCGGACGCGCGAGTACAGCCGCGTAATGGCCATATATTCCGGACAGGACAAAATGGACTTGGTCACTCGGACGCGGCTGGGTTCTGTATCGATGGAGAGCACCGTGGCGCTGTCCATCCGGCGTTGAATGCCGAGCTTTCGATACGTGAGCATGAGACAGAAAGCGTTCTTCCAGAGGGAACCGAATGCAGATTCAGCATTGAGCATGATGACCTCGTTTAGTGGTGAAGATGTTCGTCGGTGTAATGATGGCGATGCGTGTGTGTCGAGCGCTGATTGCGCTGTAGTGCCCCCCCTGAGAGTGTGAGGATCTGTTGGATGACGTCTTCTGCGGTGGCGTGGTTGGCCAGGCTGATCTCGTCGGTGACCAGCTTGATGGTGCCATCTGTCTCAATCGTGATGCGTATGCTGTCGGTCTGCATGGCGAAGTCACTCCAACGGGTTAGGAGAAACGAGTGAGCAGCAATTCCTGCGCTGCGCCCTCAACGCGTTCCAACGTCCACCCGAACTGTTCAGCGGCCGTCTGAATGATGGTTTTTGCATAGGCTTGCTTTAGTTCGGTAATCAGAGCTTCGTGTCGCTGCTCCAGCGTGGCCTGTCCTTTGGTGATGGAAATTCGCTGATTCTGTTGAGTGGTAAAGACCAGGACCTCGCCATTGAGTGTGTGCTCCCATCCGAGGGAGGTGCCCGCGGCGATGAGGAGGGGGAAATCGGCCATATTCAATTGCACCGAGACTCGTTGTTCGAGATAGCAGGGCATGACGTGTTCCTTTGCTCTAAGTTGAGACCGCTGGCTCATTGCGCGAGCGTAATGGTGCGAGGGCGTGTGTGATACGGCGTGTCGCGGTTCTGGTCAAAGACGCCGTCGCGGTTGGCGCTCAGATAGGTTTGATGCGCCTGAGCTTCGAGAGCCTTGATGCTCTCTTTGGCGCTGATGGCTGTGGGAACGATGTACTTGGCCGCCTCGGATAGTGGAATGGAGAGTTCCCAACTGAGCCGGGCGCAGCGCTCGATTTCTGCGCCTGTCCAGTTGTGATCATTCGGTCGGTCGGCGTCGGCGGGGAGATCGAACTTGGCGAAGTAGATGTTCCAGATCGCCTCGCGTTCATCCTGACTTGGGAGATCCACATACCACGTGCCGTACCCGAATCGACGGATCAGCTCGGGCGGTAATTGACTTATATTGTTGGACGTTGCAATAAAGCAGGCCTTGTCCTGAGAGATGGCAGAGATGACATTCAGCGCTTGCCGCATCTGTTGTTCACTCGAGCCGACCAGAGAGGATTTGAGACCGGAGATGTCTAAGGCGATGGTGGGGATGTTCGCCTCGGCTCCCGTGGCCTTCGCGATGGCACTCTTCGAGGTTCCGTTGGGGCCGACGAGGAGTAATCCTGATGCCTGGTGGTCCTGCATGTAGCTCAGCAGAATACCGAGTAAAGCTTGAGAGACTCCTGAGGTATCTGAGGCTTGTCCGGTCAATCCGGAGAGGCTCTTTTCAATTTCGTCGAGCCAAACGATGCAGCGGGGAGCGCGTTTAGAGACCAACACCTGCTTGAGAAAGTGCTTGATGGTCGCGACCCCTCCGATCTGGGCATAGCTGTTTCCGCCTCGCCAGACGCTCAGGCCTGGTGTTGCATCGATGACCTGTCGTTTGCGGTCCCACAGTTTGTCTATATTCAGCCCGGTCGCTTGCATGGAGCGAGCGACTTCTTGCTCGGCGGTGAAGGCGCCAAGGCCTAGGGTGGCATCGACGGCGTTACCCAGTGTGGCGGGATCGGGGACGGGCAACGATGCGGCCGATAACTGCTCTCTAATGATGGATTCCAACTGTGTGGCCGTGGGGAGGGGTTCGTTCAGGAGCACCACGTCGTTGGCCAGCTCCGGTGGCAGCTTGAACCCGATGCCCAGAAGGACGATCGTGTTGCCGTTGGCCTTATAGAGGTCGCGGCAATTCCAGAGGCCCTGGATGAAGAAATCGTTGGAGAGGTAGCGCTGCCCGTTTAGGATGAATGTAAGCGTGCGTTCAGGCACCTTTTCGAGGAGGCGGAGCGCTTCTGCAGGGTTGATGGTCGTGTTTTGTTTCGAAGGCCCGACATATTGGGTATGCCAGTTCTTGCCTTCTTCGTTGAGAGGGAGCAAGCCATGGCCGATATCCCACTTGAGGATGGGGAAGGCGTGGAGGCCGAATTCGTTGTCGGTGTCAGCTTGTGAGGCGCTGCCGACATTGACCAATGACCAGGCCAGGGCCCGCATAGTGGCTGCTGGGTCGAGCGAGTTCACAGCAATGAGCGGGACACTGACGTTGCGGGCGGTACGAAAATCGAGGGCAAGCGGGTATTGTTCTGACATGGGGAATCCTTTGGTTTTAGAGCGCGAGAGAGGATGATCCACAGAATCGTGAAGAACGCACGCTGGTGGCGCGGTCGTTCCGGGAGTGGCGTTAGCCGGCGAGTGGGGTGTCCATGAGCGAACGGATGCGCTTGCCGGTCTCGATAAACGAGGCATGGTCGTTTTCCCTGTAGTAGCCGTCACACTTTTCGAGCAACGTCATGACAATGGGAAAGCGAGGGTCCTCGGCATGGAGCGAGGCCGTTAACTGAGCCAGCCGTTTGAACCGTTGAAGCCAAATGGTGTGGGGGGGGATGGGCTGTGTGGCTGACATAGAAACTCCGTGTGGTCGATGAGAGGGATGTTCCTGGGGCAGTTCAGCTGCAGCCCGTGGAACCCCCGCAAGTGGAACAGGTCCGACACGTGCCTCGTCGGACGAGCGTGAATTGGTGACATTCTGGGCACGGGTCCCCTTCGTACCCCTTGATTCTGGCTTCTTCGAGGCCGAGTGTGGCCGGCGGAGCCGCAGTCTCTGCGCGTGATAGGGGTTGGGGCG
>JACOEF010001020.1 GCA_024998705.1 Nitrospira sp. | reverse complement strand
GCTGTGTCAGTGCTTGGTTAGGGCGTCGTGGTATCAGCGAGGCGGTTGCCCTGCGCGTGAGCGCCATCCGGTTAGTAAACATCCGTCGTCACTCATCCATCAGGAGGCGTCTGTCTTCGGCACACTGACATCAGTGTCCGTCCGTGCCCAAGATCGGCCGGACGCCATGGCTCTGTGGAGTTGGATGGCCCAGGGACCCCCACAGTTGCGGATATAAAGGACCGAAGCGCGAGGGCTTGTTCAAGATATCGAGGAACCCGAGTCCAATCGGCCCGAGCGAATAGAACACGGCCGTCCAGCCGATGCTCATTTCCAGTAGGATGATGGTCGTGGCGTTGAGCAGGATCAGACTCGTGAAGGTGTACCCTAACCGCTTCGGCTCGAGGAGCCGACAAAGCTGGTTGAAAAATGCTGCGATGATCGTCATGCCAACGCCAAACGAGTCATTGTCCGCTGTGGCCATGGCTTCCTGACGACGGCAGAGCATGAGCATCGTCGCGCCGCAACTGAGGGTGAGTATTTGTCAGCGTAGGACGCTACCCCACTGGGGATGAAGACGAAGACCCATAGCCTTCATGAGGTGTGTTCGCTTAGGCCTCGTGGTCCTGTATCGTGCTCGTGCCGGCGTGGATCACGGCCAGTTGCAAGCGAGTCAGTCGTCGTCCTTTGATCCCTTCCCGTTTCATGATGGCT
>JACOEF010000418.1 GCA_024998705.1 Nitrospira sp. | reverse complement strand
TGGGCAGAGCGACTGATGTCTTCGTAAGAGGAATTGGTACAGCTGCCAATGAGTGCCGCCTTTAATTCGACCGGGTATCCCTTCGCCTTCGCTTCCGCCGCCAATTTTGAAATCGGTCTGGCGAGATCCGGCGTATGCGGACCAACCACATGTGGCTCGAGCTTCGACAGATCAACCTCCACGATTTGATCGTAGTACTTTTCAGGCGACTGATAGACTTCGGGATCACCCACCAGCAACTCTTTGTGAGATTGAGCGAAGGTCGCCAAATCAGCACGATCCGTGATGTTCATGTAGGCGACCATTTTGTTATCGAAGGGGAATACGGAGGTCGTGGCACCAAGTTCCGCCCCCATGTTACAAATCGTACCCTTCCCGGTGGCACTGATGGTTTCGGCTCCAGGACCAAAGTACTCTACAATCTTGTTGGTCCCACCCTTCACCGTCAACAGGCCGCACAGATAGAGGATCACGTCTTTCGGGGAAGCCCAGCCATTCAATTTTCCGGTGAGGCGCACCCCGATCAATTTCGGATGAAGCACCTCCCACGGCAATCCTGCCATCACTTCACCGGCGTCCGCACCGCCGACACCGATCGCCAGCCCGCCCAAGCCACCACCATTCGGTGTATGCGAGTCCGTCCCGATGATCAAACAGCCTGGGAAGGCATAGTTCTCCAAGACCACCTGGTGGATGATTCCCGCGCCGGGCTTCCAGAAACCAATGCCGTATTTCTTCGCGGCAGACGCGAGGAAGTTATACACTTCCCGATTCTCATCCATCGCACGGAGAAAGTCCTTCTCGGAACCCATTTCAGCCCGAATGAGGTGATCGCAATGAATCGTGCTCGGCACGGCCGCTTTCTTTTTATTGGCCTGCATGAATTGCAACATAGCCATTTGCGCCGTAGCATCTTGCATCGCGACACGATCCGGCCTGAGCGCCAACATCGCCTTGCCACGCTCCCAGGTCTGCGTGTCGAAATTATCCGCGTGCGAAACCAAGATCTTGTCAGCCAGGGTGAGCCCGCGGCCGAACTTCTTTCTGGCCTTGGCAAACACGTCCGGCATCTTGGCATATAGCTTCTTGGCGAGATCCATCGACATGATTATTCTCCTCGAAAAGCAATCAGCCATCAGCTCTCCGTGAGCCGATGCCTGTCAGCTGATATTCTTACTTCAGTGGCGGAACTTCCCGCCTCTTCGGCGTCGCATAATTCACGAGGTAATCGAACAATCTGACCAGGCGGCTATCTTGGCGTTTTTGGTCAACCCAGTGACCGATTAAACCGATCGTCCTCGAGAGGATAAAGAACCCGTTCAAACTATCGACAGGGAATCCGATATCGACCAAGACGGCTGCCATCGTGCCATCGACGTTCAGAATCAAGTTATCCTTCTTCACGGAGGTGACTTTCTCTACCTCAAGCGCAAAGTCCAAGCAGGGAGTCTTGATCTTCAGGCTCTTGACATACCCGACCAACTCCTTGACCCGCTTGTCCGGATTCCGAAGACTCTTCACCCGATGCCCGATACCCGGAACTGGGCCGTGATTCTTCTTCATGTAGGCCAAAAACTCGTCAACTGACAGCTTGTTATCAACAGCATATTTAAAGAATCGCCCGGCGTCTGTCACCGCTCCGCCGAAGCGCGGACCAATCATAATCATACCTGCGGCAACCGATTGCGAGAGGCCGATTCCGGCACAAGCCGCGAGGATGGTCGCGTAGGCGCCGCTCACGCAGGGGCCGTGATCAGCAGACAGCATCATGATGCGCTTGACGATCTCGGCTTCCTGCTTTGAGATCAACCGCTTATCCCACAAAAGCCCGATGATATGAGGTATTTCATAGCCCTTATTGATGAGTTCAGAGGCAGGATACCCATCGTAACAAGGCTCATCGCCACGGTCATCGCTGATGGTCGTGCGGATCAGAGGCGCGACCATAACCTCATCGGCTTTCATCGCCTCCTCGACGGTCTTGGGCAATCTGGGCAATGTAGTCGGTTCGACCGGCTCCTTTACCTGACCGGACTTCAACAATTCCTGATAGGTTTCCTTGATGGCGGGACCAAGCGCGCCAAAAGTGGGCGGTACGAGCGCGCCGGCTTTCTTGAGCGCATCAGACTTCGGGCGAGCCGAGCCTTCGCCCTTCATGCCTTCCTTAGCACCGGCATGGCCGAACTTCATCCCCTTCGGCAGACTTTCCTGGCAGAAACCGGACACCACAGCAATTAGCTTCACCCGACGCTTTTTCGCGCCATACCACTCTGCCGCACGCTCTTCGAGATCACCGCCCATTTCGCCGACGATCACGACCGCTTTCGTTTGCGGATCATTCTCGAACATCTCAAGATAGCTGACGTAATCGGTGCCGGGGTAGGCATCACCGCCGATACCAATGGCTGTCGTGATCCCGTCGGCGAATTGAGAGCAAATCCAGATGATTTCATTTGAAAGACCGCCGGACTTGGTGATGACGCCGAACGACCCCTCACGATAGAGCTTGGAGAGGACCAGGTTGTCAACCGCGCCACCGATCACACCCAGGCGGCAAGCTCCGGCAGAGATGATGCCGATGGATGAGGGACCATTGAAGACCTTCCCCAATTTGCGGGCATGGGCCCCAAGAATCTTTGCATCCTTTTCAGGCACGCCTTCAGTGATCATTGAGACCACCTTGATATGCGAATCGTCCAGCGCCTCCATACCGCCTTTCATCGCACGGTCGGCGCCAATGTATACAAGGCTAGTGTTCAAGGCCGGATGATGCTTGGTGGCCTCGGCGATGGACCTGTACACCGGAATGGCAATGAGGCCACTGCCGTAGGGAATCTCATTGGTCTTGCCGGCATCCGGCGGATAGACGAAGGCTTCGACGTTGAGCGGTCGCTTAATGAGATAACAGAACTCGGCCATGCGGCGGGCGGCGTTGACACCGGCTTGACCACCCTGAATCACCACACGGGTGTCTTTGTTTGCCAGAATGCTCATCTCGGGATCTCCCCTTATCTTCAGTTGGTCATAGGCGGCAGGCTACTTCGCTTGAAGCGCCTTGTCGACAATATCGGTGAGCGGCGTATTGCGATCGAAGACATTGATGTCAAAGCCTTCGTCTTTCAGCGCACGCATCGCATCAAGTCCCTCTTTTTCGCGTGGCCCACCACGACGCACCCAGATCTTCACGTTCTTCAACTTGCCGTCGGACTTGGCCTTCCTGAAACCGTTGATGATCCCGCCGAACGTCTTCTTCACATCGGTAAAATTTGCAATCGCACCACCAACAATGATGT
>JACOEF010000172.1 GCA_024998705.1 Nitrospira sp. | reverse complement strand
GGATTTCCACCAGCCCTTCCGCCAGGACCGCCACGCCGTCCGATCGTCCGGCATTGAGCCGTTTGATAAACGCGCCGGCCAGGATATCGACCAGCGTTTTCAGGCGAAGTGGCTTCCGTCGAAACTCCTCGGGAATGAGCGTCAACGTGGCGCCGGCGGCCTTGCCGATACCGAGTGCCAGATGTCCGGCCTTGCGGCCCATCGTCACCACGAAATACCAGCGTGAGGTCGTCTCCGCATCCACCATCAAACTCTTCACAAGCTCCACGCCGATGTGGCGCGCTGTCTGAAATCCGAAGGTCGGAATTCCATGCGGCAGGTCCAGATCGTTGTCGATGGTCTTCGGTACATGCACGACCTGGAGGAGGCCGGCGGCCCGCTGTTCCAACTTCAGCGCGGAGAACGCGGTATCGTCGCCGCCGATCGTAATCAGCCGGGTCACACCGAGGGTATTCAAACTCGCCAGGCAGGCATCGAGATACTCGAGTTTCTGCGTGGGGTTGGCACGCGCCGTACCGAGGTAGGAGCCGCCGCTGAAGTGAATCCGACTGATATCCTCGATCGACAGGCGCTTCACCTTATTGGTCTGGCCGTCCATGATCCATTTGAAGCCATCTTGAATGCCGAGCACGTCACAGCCGCCGAGAATGCTCCTGATCGTGGCGGCTCCGATGACACTATTGATACCGGGCGCCGGCCCGCCCCCCACCAGAATTGCCACCACCGGTCGTTGCTTGATGGTTCCCATTTGCGAAGGATCTCCTCTATGCTTTGGATCGTTTTTTAATCCGAAAAATTTCGTGCTGTGACCCTACACGGAGACGAAGAGCGCGTCAAGAATCTGGACAGGCCCTTGCGGCACGACGGCGCAATCGAGGTGGCTCAAGGAACTTGTGACGACGATGTCTGGGTAGAGCGGCGGCGGGGCAACCGGCGTCAAGCCGGCTGCCCTGCCGATCACGTGAGGAGAGTGCGCTTAGGGGGTCTTGCTTGCCGGAGCATCCGTGGCATCGCCCTTTTCGACCTTGAGGATATTGACATCAAAGGTGAGCATCTTTCCAGCCAATGGATGGTTGAGGTCGATCAGCACCTTCTTGTCGTTCACTTCCAGGACCTTTACGAGCCGGTTATCCGACGCCTGCAAAATGTCCCCAACCTTGACGTCCTTGGGAAGCTTCTCTTTGTCCACACTCTGGCGTAGTTTATTGTTGTAGGGACCGTAGGCATCCTGTGCCGCCACCTCGATGCGCCGTTTCTGTCCGGCCTTCATGCCGTCGAGAGCCTTTTCGAGGCCGGGGACAATTTCATGCGCCCCCTGTATGAACACAATCGGTTCCTGACCGACATTCGAATCGGCGACGGATTTGTCGGGAAGCGTCAGGATGTACTCCAACGACACTTTGACCCCGTCGGAAATCGGAAGCTCGACTTGGGCGTATGCACCTTCACCCAAGAACAGGCTACCCGCGGCCAGCAGCAGGCCCAGCAACAGACTCCGTCCAACTTTCATCGACGCGTCCTCCTCAATCATGCCGGTCCGGCAATCCCTGCCGGACCATGCGATTCTTCAACTATTGCCACGGCGCGGCGCAGCGGGACGATCGGCACGCCAACCTCGACGACCAGGCCCGCCTCGCGCATCCTGAGGCGTGGAATTTTGACGCTCTCCCGCACGCCGCGGTCGGGCATCACGCCCCCGCCCGTCATGTCGGGATTGGCTATTTGACTCCGGCTCGTGTGCTGGAGGCGGCAGTGCCGCCAATACCGGCAAGGTCAGGCGCTTCGTTTGAATTCGCAAACGGCGCACCATGGCCAAATATTCATGCTCTTCTTGCGGAGAGAGAATCAAGAGCGTGGCCCCGGATCGTTCAGCCCGACCCGTTCGGCCCGTACGATGCACATACGACGTGGGATTCCCCGGTAATTCGTAATGGATGACCTGGGACACCGTCGGCACATCCAACCCACGAGCCGCGACATCAGTCGCCACCAGGGTGCGCAACCGACCCGATCGGAACGCCGTAAGGGTCCGCTCCCGCTGGGCCTGCGAGTGATTTCCAGTGATGGCCCCGACCGAGGCCGGCTCTCCACCGAGACGCGCAGCCAATCGTTTCACTTTGTATTTCTGATCGCAGAAGACCATCGACTGGTCGCCGGACTCCGGAGACTGGAGCAGCGTGTGAATCAACTGCACCCGCGAGGATTCGCTGGGCACCACGTAATACGCATGCGTAATCGTGGTCGGCGTATTCACTCCGGGATCCACCGCCGTTCGAGCCGGATTCTTCAACATCGATTCCGCGAGCGTCAGAATCTCCGGCGAAAAGGCCGCGGAAAACAGCATGGTCTGCCGTTGCGTCGGGAGCAATTGCAGAATACGCTGAATGTCTCGCAGGAATCCGCGATCCAACATTTGATCGGCTTCATCCATCACGACATACTCCACGCCGCGCAGGTCCAAATGACGCGTCCCAGCCACGTCCAACAAACGCCCCGGCGTGCCGATCACGATCAACGGCGGCTGGCGCAGCGCACGATAGTGCCGCTCAATGGGCACACCGCCGTACACCGCCAACGACGTCACGGACGGCGGCGCGTACTTGCGCAGTTCCATTTCAATTTGAAGGGCCAACTCACGGGTCGGCGCGAGCACGAGGGCTCGCGGCGATCTGGCAGATCCGGCATGCGAGGCGGAGGCATGACCGGCAGGCTTCCAGCCTTCTTTGACGGCCCGTTCGATCAAGGGAATCAGAAAGGCCAGCGTTTTCCCGCTGCCGGTCTTGGCCTGGGCCAAGAGATCGCGCCCCTCCAACGCCAGCGGGATGGCCGCACTCTGAATGGGGGTCGGTGCGGTAAACCCGGCCTGGTGTAAACGGTCAGCGAGAAACGATGTAAGAGACAATTCGGCAAACGACACCATGCAACAACACTCCTAAATCTCAATCTTGGGAAAACAGGGGCAGGCAACCTGACGGCCCTGCAGACCAGAGAGAGGACAACACGGTAAGAAAAACGCAGGGGCTACCCTGTCGGCAGCCCCTGAATAGGTATAGCGAAACGAGCGCAGCTTAGTGCCGGCCCCCGCCCATTCCACGTCCTCCGCCACCACCGGAGCGAGGCTCCTGCGGGCGGGCTTCATTCACAGTCAACGTGCGGCCACCGAATTGTGTCCCGTTCAACGCGTTAATTGCCGCCTGCGCCTCGGAATCTCCCGACATTTCGACGAAGCCAAAGCCTCGTGACTGGCCGGTGAATTTGTCCGTGATGATGCGCGCCGACGTCACCGCCCCGTGCACCGCAAACAGGTCACTCAGCTGTTGCTCGGTGGTTGAATATGGCAAGCCGCCAACGTAGATCTTCGAACCCATTGGGTTCCTCCTTTGAGAAT
>JACOEF010001019.1 GCA_024998705.1 Nitrospira sp. | reverse complement strand
TGGCCGGCCGACTGCAAATTCCAGCCTGGATTTCCGCCGGTCACCTGTTACTCATCGCGGACACTCATTCCATTCGGATCGATCCAACGCGGCGATATCATCGTCTTCCGGTTTCCCGAAGATGAAGACAAAGACTTCATCAAGCGCGTGATTGGTCTCCCAGGCGATACCATTCAGGTGCGGAACAAAGTCGTGCACATCAACGGGACGCCGTTTGACGACCAGGCCTTCACGCAACACACTGATCCCCCCGTGCATGACGGGCGCATCAGTCCACGCGATAATTTCGGCCCGGTCACGGTGCCGGAGGACGCGTATTTCGTGATGGGAGACAATCGGGACCACAGTCTCGATAGTCGCTTTTGGGGCTATGTCCGCACGGAAAAAGTGCGCGGCAAAGCATTTCGCATTTACTGGTCGTGGAGCGGCCAAGGATCATGGACGGAATGGGTACGATG
>JACOEF010000615.1 GCA_024998705.1 Nitrospira sp. | reverse complement strand
GCAGGCTTGGGTCCGGCACGTCGCCAACATGATTTCAGGATTCTCCATCGCCGAACGATAATTCCATACCCAGAAACCAATCCCGAGAGGCTGCCTGCTCCCTGACGGCGCCCGGGTCACCTCCATGCGGTCGAAATGAATGTGTGCGCTCTCCGCCTCAGTGGAAACCACGATGGCCGTCACATACCGGAGGTCCAACCGGCGACCGGCCTCCTTTAAAGAAATGGTGATATCGAACGAGCCGGTCACCGTCGCCAGCGGTACGTTGTCCTCTCGACGGTGACCTGCCAGATCATCCAACGCCACCACTACGGAACCGGTCGCAAGCCCACGTAGCCGCAACCAATGGTAGGACATGAGGTCAACCGGTGCTCCGGCTTGATGTATCGCGACACGTTGTCCACAGCGCCCCTGGCCTTCCGCGCTCCACTGCAGGTCGATCCCCTGCTCCTGTTTGGTGGCCTGCCCCTGGCATGGCCCGAACGACGTGGACTCCCCCAACACCGATTGGAGTTCAAGAATGGGCTCAAACGGTCGATAAGGAAGAGGGGCGGCATCCCGCGGTGGGCCCTGGATGGCCACGGTTGGAGTGGTCTGCTCACCGACATACGTGAGGTCGATCTCATAGATCGTCGCCGGGAAGGGCCCCACGACAGGCACATCAGCAGAAGAGGCCACGGACGGCATGGTGAGACATCCGAGTACCCCGACCAAGCAGGCGACGACCTGCAGCACCAAGCCTTGTACCACCCACCTGACCGACGTGTGATCACTCCGGTTCGCGATGACAGCCCCTCGGGTGGAGATGCCCTGATCGATGTGGCTCACGACATTCATATCAATCTCCGAATGGCTGTTCTTGCTGTACCTTCTCGGCCTGACCGCCGGATACTTGATGCTGGACATCATCGCGATCTTTCACCTACGGCAATACCTGCAGGAGCGGGTACTGGAAAGTTTGCCGCAAAGTTATACGGGCTTCGAGCCGCAGATCAGCGTACTGGTCCCCGCCTATAACGAAGCCGCCACGATCGCCGGGTCGATCCGCTCGTTACTGCAACTCAGTTACTCCGAGTACGAAATCATCGTAGTCAACGATGGCTCGAAAGACGAGACCATCGACGTGCTGCGAAAAGAGTTCGACCTGTTCCCCTTTCCGGAGGCCTACCATACGCAACTGCCGACCGCAGAAATTCGAACCATTTACCATTCTTCCCTGCACGCCAACCTGCGCGTGATCGACAAAGAAAACGGCGGGAAGGCCGATTCCTTAAATGCCGGGATCAACCTGTCGGTCTACCCGCTGTTCTGCTGTATCGATGCGGATTCGATTCTCCAACCAGACAGCCTGCGTCGTGCCGTGCAGCCGTTCCTCGACGATCATCGCACGGTCGCCAGCGGCGGCACCGTCCGTATCGCCAACGGCTGTCGCGTGGAGAACGGGTTTCTGACGAAGATCGGACTCCCCACGAATCTCCTGGCACTGTTCCAAATCGTCGAATACCTTCGTGCGTTTCTCTTTGGACGATTGGGCTGGTCGCCGATGAATGCCATGCTGATCATGTCCGGCGCGTTCGGCATCTTTCGCAAGGAAGCGGTGGTCACCGTAGGCGGGTACCGATCGGACACCATCGGTGAAGATATGGAACTCGTCGTCCGCCTGCACCGGCACCTTCGCTTGCACGACAAGCCCTATCGCATTACCTTCGTACCCGACTCGGTGTGTTGGACCGAAGCCCCTGAGGATTTGGGAACGCTCAAG
>JACOEF010000319.1 GCA_024998705.1 Nitrospira sp. | reverse complement strand
GCGATGGATTGTGAGGATGGAGCCTGTCTCCGAGAGGTCTGTGTGTCTGTCAGTGCAAGAGGACGAGGTAGGGCGTCAGGGTGGTATCGTGAATATGTAAGGTCTGCTCGATCATCCGGAGGGCGGCATCAGGGTCGCTGATGTCGAAGACACCTGTCACATTCAGCGACCGAAGCGCCGGGTTCACAATCATGATGCGTCCGGCCCGGTATCGGTTGAGCTCGTCGACGACCGCTGCAAGCGGTTTGGATTCGAACAACATTTTCCCCCGTTGCCAGGCGGCGATGACATTGGAGTCGACGGCATGAGCCGGACCCAGTCCGGACTCGGCGCTGTAGGAGATCTGCTCGCTTTCCCGTACCACCGCTGCGGGGACCTGTCGACCGTCCGCTGCCGAGACCTGAACGGCATGTTCCGTGACGGTGACGGTGACGGCCCTGTGCTGGAGCCGAACCAGAAAGCTCGTCCCGAGCGCACGTGTATTCACATTTCCGCTCTGCACCGTGAAGGGGCGTCCATTTTCGGGAGCCACGGTGAAATTGGCTTCCCCGGTGAGCAAACGGATCGTTCGCTGCTGCGGGGTGAAGGCGACGGTCACTGCGGTATCGGTGTTGAGATGAAGACGACTTCCGTCCTCCAGCCTGACGATTCGCTGTTGCCCTACCGCGGTGCGGTAGTCGGCCGACGCGATAGCCAGTCGTTCCTGAACGACTCCCCATGAGAGCCAGCCGGCGGCGAGCAGAATACAGGCTGCCATCCCCCATTTGATCATGCGTCGCGTACGCCGAGGTGCTCCGTGCGGCATCGACATTGTTGTGTCGGGCGAGCGGGCGCGATCGACATTCGTCAGCAAGCCGATATCCCGCCACAGGATCTCCGCCTCTGCATAAGCAACACGGTGGGCTGAGCTTTGCGTCCGCCAGGCATGGCACGCCCGGCGCTCTTCATCGGAGACATGGCCGGAGTGGATGCGGACCAACCAGGCGAGGGCTTCGTCAAGCAGGGGCGAGGGGGAGTCTGGAGGTGTCGAATCAGGCATCCATCATACCGTTTCGCATACGACTGCTCCTGAACGGAATCCTGGGCGTCGTACGCTTACTCTATAAGACGGATGGCGCTGGGCTTTCAATAGTTAGGGGTGGCTGGCGGATTCCTCCGGATGCAAGCGGGCGCGGCAGTGCCGCAAGGCTTGCACGATGTATTTGGCGACCATGCTCTCGGATACCTGCAGGCTGTCGGCGATTTCCCGGTGTGTTTTCCCTTCTAACCTGTTGAGCAGTAAGGCCTTCCGGCATTTGGGTGACAGCTCGCGCATGGCAACCTCCAATTGGGCGACCCGCTGCTTCGCGTCCAGAGTATCTTCGGCCGAAGGGGCCAGACTGGCTGTTTCTTCCGGGGATGGTTCGATGCTCAGCGCTCCACGACGGGTGCGCAGTTTCCGCAGATTGTCTACCGCGAGATTGGCTGCGACACGAAACAGGAAGGCCCGCGGATTGTGCACATCGATCGAAGTTCTCATGCGCACGAGGTGCATGTAGGTATCCTGAGTGCAATCGGCGGCGAGATCACGACAGCCGAGTTTGTGGGTGAAGAACCGCAACAGATCGTTGTGATGCTCTTCGAAGGCCGTGAGACAGGGAAGTGTATGTTCATGTTGCATGATGGATCCTATTCCAGGCGATAGCCGATGGGGATGTGGACGACGACATGGGATTGACCGAGTGGATACTTCAACCGGACCGGGGACGCGTGTTCGAGTAGGGCAACCGCGTCAAGGTCGAGAATCGAGTGGCCCGACGGCGTGACGATCGTGATGTCGCTGATCGTGCCGTCTTCGTGGATCATGGCTTGAAGCAGGACATTGCCCTGCCAGCGGCGAGTTTTAGCAAACGTTGGGTAACGCTTGCTCCGTTCGACCTGTGTATACAACATCTCCGCGAGCCATCCGTAATCGGCATGGACTACCCGTGAGACGGTCGCCTCGCGGGCACGAGGCGTCGGGCGGTTCACAAGACGGATCGATTCAGGCACGGAAGGTACGGAGGTCGTGAGGGACTCTTCGGTTGTATCGACAGCCGGTGGCGGGATGTCAGACGACTCTGTTGTGGTGACTGGAAGGTCAAGGGGTGTTGTAGGTGTCGTATCGATCCGTGCTGCATCGGATGTGAGACTGGTGGAGGTGGCGATCAGGGCGGCCTGGGCATGGTCGACGGCCTCGGATGCATTCTCTGTGGTCTGTGGTCGAATGAGGCCATCTCGGGATACAGGTGAATCAACTCCTGCAGCGGCCTTCAGCGGACTTGGCGCTTCGGTATTGGCGACGTTCGGACGGGAAGGGCTCCGGCGTAGGGATCTATACTTCGGCATCACGGCAGGGGGGGCGGACGACGCGGACAGGAGGGTGGGCACGTCCGCTGCGATCGGTTGCAGTGCCGGTGCGCTTACCAATGTGACGTCCCATCGGAAGGGGCGCTGCTCGGGGACAATGGAGAATTCAGCGGCCAGGACCAATGCCGTCCCGAGGCTCAGCCCATGCAGGATCAGCGAAACCAGCCAGCTTCCCATTCGTGCCAGATACTCGCCCCTGTCGGTCATCTCGAACCTGCTTCAGTCGTGTGTTGTTTTTTGAATTCGCTCGGCGAACATCCGATGGCTCGTTTGAAGAAGTGACTGAAGGCATAGGCGTCGCTGAATCCCACCGATTCCGCAATCTGGGCGATGGTCAGATGCGGCTCGTTGAGTAGCTGTGTTGCCTTGGCGAGATGCTGTTGCTTGAGGTATTCCGAAAACGAGAGCCCCATGTATTTGCGAAATATCTCGGACGCATATTTCTCTGAGTATCCCAGGACGGTGGACAATTCTTTCAGCGTGAGGCGGCTGCCGCGGTGCTTGGATAGCAGGGCCGACAAGCGACCTGCCGGGGACGTGGAATCGGGAGGCGTGATCTGCGGAGTCGGCCAGAAGGGCTGTGGTTTGGCCCGTGTGTGAGGAATCAAGGGCTGATGTCGTGACCGTTCGAGTGAACGCGCAGGGCCTCCGGACGAGGTGATGCCGATGAGAGCCGTGTTGAGAGTGTGTGCCCGGCGGTCCTGGTGCATGGTTTCCCCCGAAAAAATAAAAAGCCCGCGATCGTATGACCGTGGGCTCTGGGAATTAAATTCCTCGGGCCTCTGCTGAACGTGGCGGCAGAGACTGTCTTGTTGTTGAGTACGATTCTCAATATCACAATAAAAAGAGGCGTGTCAAGGGAGGCTTTCGGGCAACGCAGGAGTCGGCGGGGTGAGCGCGTGAAAAATTAGTTCTGCACGGAGGGGTGAATCAGGAGCGATGCCCGCCGACTAAGGTGAGAAACATGGCCGTCAGGGCCATGAGGGCGATACCCGACCAGACGCCATAAGCCATGTGGAGTTTGCGGGAACTGGTGTAGGTCATGACCACTAAGGCAAATATGACATACAAAAGTGATCCGGCGGCTAAGGCGTACCAGACGAGTGAGAGGTAGGGCGATACGGTGAGCCCGCTCAGGACCGTTCCGATACAGGTTGGTGCGCCACCGGTCAAGCCGAGTAACAACGCCGTGCGTGGAGTTATCGGAGATTGCCCGGCCGCGCCGACGATACCGAATCCTCCGGTTCCATTGTGGAGGGCGAACCCAGCCACGAGGAGTCCGCTCAATGCCCATTCTCCACCGGCATAACTGCTTCCGATTGCCAGGCCTTCACCCAGGTTGTGAAGACCCATGCCAGCCGCGATGATGAAGGGCAGCCCCAGAGCCTGGCCGGCATGCTGTCCTTTTGGCAATTGTACTTTCTCGAGGTGGACAAGGCCGACAAAACTAAGGAACAGGCTGCTCAGAAACAGCCACCACGAGAAGGGATCGCGGGTTCCCATCAGCCCCACCGATTCGTGCATCAAATCGAAAAAGAGATAGGTCAGTACTCCGGTGGAGAGCCCGATCAGGCCGCTTTCCCATGTGCGGGGAAGGGCACGTCGAAGCACCAAGGCCACCGCGATGCCAAGGTACACCGGAACGACTCCTGCCAGGATACCCAATCCGACGAGGCCGAGCATGGAGCGATCCTGCACAGTAGCCGTCGTAGATGGAATGTTCGGTATCCGGAAACTGCTTCATGGAAACAGGAGGGGAGTGAGCGTGGGAGGCGGAGTTTCAAGGGAGGCATTCGCCTTTCACCGGAAGGAACTCGACTGCGGGCACCGATGGTGCGTCGGCCCGATGGAGACCACGATGACCGCTGCTCTCGTTGGCGGTGCGGTCAGGTGCAACGTGTCTGTTGCGGATCCAAGGGCGCGTAGTGTCGATGGAGGGAGGCTTGTCGACTTGCAGATGTGCCGAAACGAATTCCCTGTGACTTTCAATGACCCGAAGCTGGTAAGGCGGCCAGGGGCGTTGGTGTTCTACGATGAAGATCAGAGGTCGCCAACGGTGTGGGAGTCCCGACGCCTGTCGACACATCTAGGCCATGGGATACGTCTCTGACCTGGTCACAAACCGGCTCAGTGTAACCCGTATTGAATTGTGGCGGAGGGGGCGAGATTTGAACTCGCGGATAGGTTACCCCATCTCCGGTTTTCAAGACCGGCACGTTCGGCCACTCCGTCACCCCTCCACACCAGGCCG
>JACOEF010000614.1 GCA_024998705.1 Nitrospira sp. | reverse complement strand
GTGGTGCGCTTTTCCTCATCGGTGAGCACCATACTCTTGCGTTCGGCCCCCATCAGCACTTTGTCTTTCGCCATTTCAAAGTCGATCAATTCGACTTCTTTCTTGTTCCAGCGAGCTGCCCACAAGGCCGCTTCATTGACCAGATTCTCGAGGTCGGCACCGGAGAATCCCGGAGTGCCTCGCGCGATTTTTTCAAGTTCGACGTCTGTAGCCAACGGCTCTTTTTTGGTGTGAACTTTCAGGATCTCCGACCGGCCACGCAGATCAGGTCGGTTCACCACAACCTGACGGTCGAAGCGGCCCGGCCTCAACAGCGCCGGATCAAGAACGTCTGGGCGGTTCGTGGCAGCGATAAGTATCACGCCTTCCGTCGTATCGAACCCATCCATCTCCACCAGCAACTGGTTCAGCGTTTGCTCGCGTTCATCATGGCCTCCGCCGAGACCGGCGCCCCGCAAACGACCGACGGCGTCGATTTCGTCGATGAAGATAATACAGGGGGCATGCTTCTTCCCCTGCTCGAAGAGATCCCGCACGCGGGATGCCCCCACCCCGACGAACATTTCGACAAAGTCCGATCCGCTGATGCTGAAGAACGGAACGCCCGCCTCCCCGGCAATAGCTTTCGCCAACAGAGTTTTTCCCGTCCCCGGAGGGCCGACGATCAGGACACCCTTCGGAATGCGGCCGCCCAGTTTCTGGAACTTTCGTGGATCCTTCAAGAATTCAATGATTTCAAGAACTTCTTCCTTGGCTTCTTCAATGCCGGCAACATCCGAGAACGTCACCTTCTTGCGCTCCTCGGTCAACATACGAGCGCGGCTCTTTCCAAAGGAGAGGGCCTTGTTCCCGCCGATCTGCATCTGGCGCATGAGGAAGAACCAGAGTCCGAG
>JACOEF010001018.1 GCA_024998705.1 Nitrospira sp. | reverse complement strand
CCTCCGCATGACGCGAGGTCATATCACTGCCGGGAGCAAACAGAATGTCGAGGACAGGGGGCGGAAGTTTGAGCAAACTCAATGCCCGCGAGATCCGGGGCTTATGACAGCCGACTTTCTCCGCTAGTTGAATCTGCTGATAGCCGTGGCGCTGAAGCAGCGCCTGAAAGGCGCGCGCTTCTTCGAGAGGAGACACGTCCTTCCGAACCAGATTGTCAATCAACGCCTGCGCCGCCGCTTGACCGGTTGACGTCTCCCGCACCAGCGCCGGTATCGTTCCATGGCCCAACAACTG
>JACOEF010001017.1 GCA_024998705.1 Nitrospira sp. | reverse complement strand
GTGACGGTCGAGGTGTCTGGTCGCCCACTGCGCGCATCGGCCGCTCCAATAATCCCTCCGAGCTAGCTCTTGTTATCTCCAGGGAGGGTGGCCTGGTGGTCTCCGACTGTGCGCGTCCAACGAGGGCCTTCTGAGGCCGCGCGTTGCGCGAACAAAGGAGACTACCAGGCCGCCCTCCCCCTCCCTCCGTTTGACTTCAACTTTCCCTCTCACTACAATTCTCTCGTGGCATCCCAATTCGTTCATCTGCATCTCCATACTCAATACAGCCTCCTCGACGGCGCCAACCAGATCGACCCGCTGATGCAACAAGTGAAGTCGTTCGGGCAACCGGCCGTCGCCATGACCGATCACGGCAACATGTTCGGCGCGGTGGAGTTTTACCGGAAGGCCAAGGAAGCGGGGGTCAAACCCATCATCGGGTGCGAAGCCTACATGGCGCCGGGCAGTCGCCTGGAAAAGAATTCTCACCTCGCACACAACGACTACTACCACCTGATTCTGCTCGCGACAAACCTCAAGGGGTACCAGAACTTAATCAAGCTAGTGAGCAAGGCATACCTTGAAGGATTCTACTATAAGCCGCGGATGGATAAGGAAATTCTTCAGCAGCACCACGAAGGATTGATCGGCCTCTCAGGCTGTCTCAGCGGCGAGGTCGCCTACCTCATCGGACAGAAGGATCTGGAAGGTGCCACCAAGGCAGCCGGCGAGTATCGAGAGATTTTCGGCAAGGACAATTACTACCTCGAACTCCAGGCCAACGGATTAGAGCACCAGCGCATCGCCAACGACGGCCTGCTGGAGATCCATAAGAAGCTCGACATCCCGCTCGCCGGCACCAACGACTGCCACTACCTCAAGAAGGAAGATTCCCGCCCGCACGACCTCATGCTCTGCTTGCAGACCGGCAAGACGATCAACGATCCCAACCGCATGAAGTTCGATACGGACCAGCTCTACGTCAAGTCCACCGAGCAGGCGCTGGCTGAATTCAAAGAAATGCCGACGGCCGTCTCGAACACCGTCAAGATCGCCGAAGCCTGCACTCTCGACCTGGCGCTCAACAAGACCTACCTGCCCCAGTTCAAAGTGCCGGAAGGATACACCCGCGAATCCTACGTGGAGCAACTGGCCATGGAAGGACTCACGGCGCGCCTCAAGGAACGGCCGAGCTCCATTCCCGAGATCGCCTATCAGGTCCGATTGAAAGAAGAAGTCGCGGTGATCTGCTCAATGGGATTCGCCGGGTACTTCCTCATTGTCTGGGACATCATCAAATTCGCCCGCTCGCGTGGCATTCCGGTCGGGCCTGGACGCGGATCCGCCGCCGGCAGCCTCGTCGCTTATGCCCTGCGCATTACCGATCTCGACCCGCTCGTCTATTCATTGCTCTTCGAACGGTTCTTGAATCCTGAACGTGTGTCCCTCCCCGACATCGACATGGACTTCTGCATGGATCGCCGTGATGAAGTCATCAACTACGTCATCCATAAATACGGCGAAGACCACGTTGCGCAGATCATCACGTTCGGAACCATGAAGGCCAAGGCCGCCATTCGAGACGTGGGCCGCGTGCTCGAAATGCCCTATGCCGAGGTAGATCGAATCGCGAAGCTCGTGCCGGATGATCTGAAGATGACCCTCGACAAGGCGCTCGAACAGGAGCCGCGCCTCAAGGAACTCGTCGACAAAGATGTGAAGGTGAAGGAACTCATGTCGGTGGCGCAGTCGCTCGAAGGCCTTGCCCGCCATGCCTCCACCCACGCGGCCGGTATCGTGATCTCCGACCAGCCGCTCACCGAACACGTCCCGCTCTACAAAGGCCCTAAGGACGAAATCGTCACCCAGTATTCGATGGGCGATGTCGAAAAAATCGGCCTGGTAAAGTTCGACTTTCTCGGACTGAAAACGCTCACCATGATTCATCGCGCGGAGACGTTGGTGAACGAGGTGCGCCCCGATCAGCCGCCCCTGCGCGTCGAGCAACTGCCGTTCGACGATCCCGACACGTTCGCGCTGCTGTCGTCCGGAAAAACCACCGGCGTCTTCCAGCTCGAAAGTTCCGGCATGCGCGACCTCCTAACGGGTCTGAAGCCCGACCGGTTCGAAGACATCATCGCCATCATCGCGCTCTATCGCCCCGGCCC
>JACOEF010001016.1 GCA_024998705.1 Nitrospira sp. | reverse complement strand
GCGGGAAGCGGCGAGGGTCTCCACCTCGTCCAGCAACACAATCGCAACGCCATCCATCCCCAGCTCGGGAATCGTCTGTTCGAACAGCTTGGCGACGGCCTGTTGACTGCGACCGAGGGCTGAGCTGGTCAGAGCGTGCGGATCAATCTCAGCAAATGTGGTCGTGGTTCCTGGAAGGCGCTCGGCGATCTGATTGGCCAGCCCTCGACCTAGCGTCGTTTTGCCTGTCCCGGGTGAGCCGGTCAGGAGGATCAGGCCGTGGATCGGGGCCTCGGCGAACGGGAGTTGCTGGCGCACCGTGAGTGCAAGGAGGGCCTGCGCGAGCAGGCGTTCGCG
>JACOEF010000201.1 GCA_024998705.1 Nitrospira sp. | reverse complement strand
TGGTCTTCGTGTTCCCGCTCTTCTTGCTGCTCGCCTTCCTGGTGCTTGCCTCGCAGTACGCGCGCCTGCGCCGGCCGCTCGCGGTGATCCTGATCGTGCCGTTGTGCCTGCTGTTCGCGATGTTCGGCGTGTGGCTCACGTCGGGACAGCAGTCGCTCTTCAGCTTCCTGCTGACGCTGATCGGTGCCAACTACACGACGGGCGACAACAACATCTTCACGCAGATCGCCTTCATCGTGCTGGCGGGCCTCGCGTGCAAGAACGCCATCCTGATCGTGGAGTTCGCACGCGATCTCGAGTTGGCGGGGCGGAAGACCTACGCCGCTGCGCTGGAAGCCTGCCCGTTGCGATTGCGCCCTATCCTGATGACGTCGTTCGCGTTCATCATGGGCGTGGTGCCGCTGGTCCTGGCGAACGGCGCCGGATCGGAAATGCGTCAGGCCATCGGCATCGCGGTGTTCTTCGGCATGCTGGGCGTGACGTTCTTCGGGTTGTTCATGACGCCGGTGTTCTACGTGCTGGTGCGGGGCCGTAAGCCGCTCGCTGCCCCCCACCACGACGTTCCCACGATGCCTGTCGCGGAAGGAGGGGCGATCCATGGTTGATCGTCGACTGATCCCGTTGGCGGCTGCTCTGGCACTGGCCGGTTG
>JACOEF010001015.1 GCA_024998705.1 Nitrospira sp. | reverse complement strand
GCTTGCATCTTTGTCGAGCGATAACCCATGCGGCATATTCATAGCGCGGCACTTGTCGGTTACGAGCGATGACGCGAAGATCGCCATCGTTTCTGAAGACGTGGGAAATGATTCACAGTTGCGCGCGCGCAACTGTGGGACATGGTCGTGCATCCTCGGCGGAGAACGAAGCATGTGCCGGGGAGTTCGCAGGGGAAGGACGATTGCGACACAGAGGAGACAGGCGTGGAGTGGCGAAGGGGCTGGCGTCGCGCTCAGACGACCGGATGAAACGAGAACGCATTCGGATGGTGTTTC
>JACOEF010000503.1 GCA_024998705.1 Nitrospira sp. | reverse complement strand
TGGGATGGATCGAACAACGGAACTCATGCCGGCCCGGCCGCTCCATGGTGAATCGAACGACAGCCTCCTTTTTCGCATCCAAAAACAATCCGCCGATGTGCTTGCCGTACGATACGATTCCGCCTGATTCGACGCGTGTGGGGATGCCCTCGAACATGGTGGACCCGAAATCGTGGCGCTCCTGATCTTGGTTGACGATGACAATGACCGTCGCCACTCCCAATCGCAGCGGAACCTGCTTGGTGACAAACACGGAGTCCTTGATCGTCACTTCGATCCGCTGCTCCGCTTGTGCGCCGCCCTGCGAACACAGGGCCAGTACAAAACCAGCCGCCAACAAGACTCGCTCCACACTCAACATCGCCCACACCTGCTTCACGCCCATAGTGACCTCCTTTATAAACTCTTGCCCGTTTTTACTTTCGCCCGTTTTGCGGGGAGCGGCACCGTCAGCACCGGACAGCCAGCTGTCCGGACAACCTTCTCCGCCGTGCTGCCGAAGAAGATCTTATCGACTCCGCCGAACGATCCCCCGTAACTTCCCATGACCACCAAATCAACCCCTTCCACTCGAGCCGTGCGTGCAATCTCCTCGAAGGGACAACCGTCCGCAAGCAACCGGCGAATCGTCACCCCCTTCGCGTCGTCCCTGGCCAGCAATTGTCGGGCATTCAGGCGGGCAAAATGATGCAACTGTTTTTTCTGTTTCGCGGCCTCGGACGCCGGGGCCAATCCGAGTCGATTCAGCGCGTCTAAACTCTTTGTATCGACGACGTGCAGCAGCAGCACCTCCGCCTGATAGGACCTCGCAAAGGAAAGCGCAATCCGGAAGGCTTCCTCGGAGCAGGAAGAAAAATCAACCGGCACGAGAATCTTGGTGAACAGACGATCCGCCATAACTTGCACCCGTCGCTCCTGCGCTCCTACTTCCATCATCAGCAAGGCCGATGCCCGACGGCGAAGAGCCAAGATTGCCGGTTTTTCTTACACCATCAGTCCTACGCCATCAACTCCGAACTCCCCGGGGGGTGTCCTGCTACAGCCAATACCAGCGTTCTGTAGCGGAACGCCACAGAGCGGCAAGGCCCCTATGGCATGCGCCAAATAGCACGGCGACGGAAAGGACGCCTGTCATGCCATACGCTGCAGGCTCTTAGAGTTCCTCTTGCCACACGCTCCCGTGACGATGCTCCCGTCTCAAATGGCATTCCTCTTGCTGCACCAGTCAATTGAAGGGAGACCAACATGTCTCGAACCCAGTGGCTGTTCTTTGGTGCGGTGCTGGTAGGAATCGCCGTCGCGCTCTACCTGATCTTCTTCTGTCCCACAGACTGTCGGTAACCGTCGTGGAGATTTCACGTTGCGCACCCCTGAGGGGCATGAACCGACCGGATCCACATCAATTTATGGAAGCGGAGAGTATCTTCCAGGTCAGCATCAGCCATGATGCCATCACGCTTGATGGACTGCTGGGTCTGCCCGCCCACCCGAGAGGTGTCATCGCCTTTGCTCACGGCAGCGGCAGCGGGCGATTCAGCCCGCGGAACCAGTTCGTGGCCCGACATTTGGAATCGGGCGGGTTCGCGACATTGCTCATGGATCTCCTCACCCTGACGAGGCGGATGATCGGCGCAAGATTTTTGACATCGACCTGCTTGCCGATCGGCTGTTACTCGCGGAGGCTTGGTTGCAGACGCACCCCCAGACGGCAGGACTCCCGATCGGGTATTTCGGCGCCAGCACAGGGGCCGGCGCGGCGCTCCAGGCGGCAGCCCGCAAACCCCATGCGGTGGGCGCCGTCGTGTCGCGCGGCGGCCGACCCGATCTGGCCGGCCCCTACCTGAACCTGGTCACCGCGCCGACACTCCTGCTGGTCGGAAGTAATGATGGTCCCGTCATCGACATGAATCAGGACGCGCTCACACGACTGACCTGCCGGAAAGAACTGGTGATTGTCCCTGGGGCCAGTCATTTATTTGAAGAACCGGGCACGCTGGAGCAGGTCGCCCGGGAAGCGCTTCGCTGGTTTCAACGTTATCTCCAACCGGAACCGCACACGACAAAGGAACACCGATCATGAAAATCCTCTTAGCCGTCGATAAGTCCGATCACTCCTATGAAGCCGCGCGGGCGCTGAAATATCTGCGCCGCCCGGATGAGCTGATCCTGCTCCATGTCGTGGATGCGCCCCGACCAATTTATCCCATGATGGTGCCGGAAGTAGCCCATGAACTCTACGCGCAATTGGAACGCAGCATGAAAGAGGATGGCGAGCAGTTGCTGACCCGGATCCATTCCCTGCTCTCGCTTCACAGCGGGCCGGTCACCACGCAACTGGGCTCAGGGTCGCCGTCGGAAATGATCGTCGCGACAGCGGAGGCACGCCATGTGGACCTCATTGTCATGGGAGCCAGGGGGCTGGGACCGGTGAAAGAACGACTGCTGGGAAGCGTCTCCCATCGTGTCTTAAGCGTCGCTCCCTGTGCCAAACTGATCCTACAGGGTTCGCTCCGCGACTTGAAACAGATCCTGCTCCCGCTGGAAGGCCAATCGGACGCCGAGGCGGCGCTGAAATTTCTCCGGAAGCAGCCCTTCCATGAGCCGGTGAACATCAATTTATTGACTGTACTCCCGGCGACCCGACCACCCTGGCCCATTGACGACTCGGCAGCGGAAAAACTGGAGGCGCAGGCCCTCCGGCATGCCCGTGATTTCGTCGATGGAATTGCCACCGAACTTCGGACACTCGGGTATACCACCCGCAGCGCAAGTGTTCTGGGAACGCCGGTCACGATGATTCTCCACGAGGCGGAAAAACTGGGCGTGGACCTGATCATGGTGGGTTCGCGGGCCAGGCAAGGCATCACCCGGTTCGTCTTAGGCAGCGTCTCCCATGCGGTGCTGCATCGCGCCTCCTGTCCGGTGTTGGTGTTTGAATGAGTGCCGGCGGCGAAGACGTGGAAAGGAAGACCGAAACCAACCGGGAGAAGCGAGAGGCGCTTCACAAGAAACACAAGTGAGACGGGCGCGCGGAGCCACGAGGACGAGGGCAAGGGCATGGGATAGACGCATCCTTGAAACAGTCTGTTGACCGATGGAGCGACGAGCATGCCCGCCGTCAGGCCTGTCGGAGCAGCGTGTCGGCAGTTGCAGTAGAAGCGTTCGTGAAGGATGCGCCTAACAAGGCTGCCCGTTGAACAGGCACGGTTTGTATCGCGCGATGTCGAACTCGATGTTCTCCTGGTAGACCCGCTCGTTCCCATTCACTCCGTCTTGATCCGGATCGTTGAACATCGTGTGATCCCACCAATAGAACAACGGGAACTGTTCGGTATAATAGACCGGATTCCCGTAATTACTCCTCGTGTAGTCCTGCACGAGACGCCCCGTAATGTAATCGACCTTCCCATCGCCATGCAGTGAAAAGAGCATGATGAACAGTCGCGACTCATGGTCGTAGAGTTCATCCAGACGGCTATTCAGGTCAGGCTCGATAGGAAGCGGGTCCTGAGACCAGGCGGAGGTTGCCGGAAGAAAGAGGAGCACAGCGAGCAAGAGACTGGCGGCAACACGAAGGTTCGTCATGGTTCAGAGAGCAGGCCGACGCCATGATGGAGGCAATTTCATTCATGCTACCACCCAGCTATACCCCGTTCAAGCGCTCGACCGACTTTTTCGAGTCCTCGTCACCTTGCCGATCGAATGTGCACCCTCTTATAATCGCACACGATGTCGACCAGCATGCCACGCGCCTCCCTCCATACATTGGGTTGCCGCCTCAGCCAATCCGAGACCTCCATGTTAGCCGATACCCTGGTACGCCGGGGCTATCAGCTGGTGGAGTTCGGCAAGGAGACGGACCTGCTCGTCTTGAACACCTGCTCCGTGACGGAAAACGCCGAAAAAGATTGCCGCTATGCGGTTCGCAAGACGCTCCGCCACTCGCCGCATGCCTTCGTCGCGGTCACGGGGTGTTATGCCCAAACCGGCGCCACGCAGCTGCAGAAGGTAGCCGGTATCGACCTGATCGTCGGGACCCAGTTCAAAATGAATCTCCCGGATTATCTCCCGGCCCCGACCAAACTCCGGAAACAGCCGGAGCCTGAGGTCCGCCACAGTCGCACGATCGATCGAGAAGATTTCGTCCTGCCCGGCACCGCCTATTCCGACTCCACCCGCGCGCTCCTCAAGATTCAGGACGGATGCGATTTCATGTGCAGCTTTTGCCTGATTCCGTTCGCGCGCGGCCGTGAACGGAGTCGCACGGTAGACGATGTCTTACGGGAGGCCCGTGAGCTCGCCGCCCACGGATATCGGGAACTGGTTCTCACCGGCGTGAACATCGGCCAATACGCGTACCAAGGGCTCGGACTGGTTGAGCTACTACGTGAACTTGAAGCGATTCATGAGGTTACCCGCATCCGCATCTCTTCGATTGAACCCACGACGGTGCCGACAGCACTGCTCCACCACATGGCCGACTCGACAAAGCTGTGTCATTATTTGCATCTTCCCCTGCAAAGCGGTGATGACGGAATCCTGCAGGCAATGAACCGGCGTTATACTGTCCGCGAATATGAGGAGTTGGTCGAGCAAGCCCTGACCCTGATGCCGGATCTCGGGCTGGGAACCGATCTCATGGTGGGTTTTCCCGGCGAGAACGAACAGGCGTTCGCGAATACGATCCGGACAGCCGAGCGACTCTCCTTCTCCTATTTCCACGTGTTCAGCTATTCATCCCGGCCGGGTACGGCCGCTGCGCGCCTCGAAGATCAGATTCCTCCCGCCGTCATCCGGCAGCGCAGCAAGGCCCTGGCGGAACTATCCCGGGCCAAGGCGTTAGCCTTTTATCAACAACAGATCGGGCGCACCCTCCCCGTCCTTTTCGAACAGGGAACGCGCGACGGGTTTCGCACCGGCACCACCGCCAACTTCACCCGGGTGGCGGTCGCGGCCGATGCCGTCGTCGCCGGCTCGATTCACCAGGTCACCATCCCCGGCATCATGGACGGGTTGGCCTATGGCCACCCGGTCGCCACAGTCTTACCGCCCTCGCACAGGCCACTTCTATGACACAGCCCAATAAACCCCATACCGTCCATATCGAAACCTTCGGCTGCCAGATGAACGAGTACGATTCGGAACTCGTTCGCTCACTACTGCGCAAGGCAGGATTCGAGTTTACCGAGGATCGAGAACGCGCCGATGTCCTGCTCATGAACACCTGCGCCATTCGTGAAAATGCCCACAACAAAGTCTACGGCCATCTCGCCGAATTGAAGGCCGTGAAGGAGCAGCGCCCCCTGGTCGTCGGGGTGCTCGGCTGCATGGCACAAAACCTCAAGGAAGAGTTGAGGGAAAAGCAACCGCTGGTGGATGTGCTCGTCGGCCCGGACGGATACCGCCAGTTGCCAGGCCTGCTGACGAATGCGCTGAATGCGGAGGAACAGGGCCTCGCGCGACGGGGCATGGCCGTGGATTTGTCCGAATATGAAACCTACGACGATATTCTTCCCGAACGCGACGGCAGCAGCAACGCCTGGATTGCCATCATGCGCGGGTGCGACAACTTTTGCAGCTTCTGCGTGGTGCCCTACACGCGCGGACGCGAACGATCACGCGATCCACAGGGGATCATCCGCGAGGTCGAG
>JACOEF010001014.1 GCA_024998705.1 Nitrospira sp. | reverse complement strand
GCGCCGTGCAGGACGGGTCGCTGGATCGGTTCGGTGCGGTCGACCCTTCCGAGGGCGGGCGAACGATGCGCAGCACCGGCCGGCTGAACTATCACTACGACACCACGGCAGGCGGCCGATTGTTTGCCAATGCCTATGCGCAATACTACCGCTTCGATCTCTTTACCAATTTTACGTTCTTCCAGAACGATCCGATCAACGGCGATGGCTTCCAGCAGTCCGATCGGCGGGTCATGTATGGCGGCGATATCGGGTACAAACAGACCGCACGATGGTTCGACATGGACGGCGCCGCGACTGTCGGGGTGCAAACCAGGGTCGATCACATCCATGCGCGGCTTGGGCCGCAAGTGATCAGAAATCCGCTCGGAAACACGAGCGATACGGACATCACCGAGGCGTCCTATGCTCCCTTCTTCAAGCTGGAAGTGCAACCGACGCCATGGATGCGCCTGTCCGGCGGGGTGCGCAGCGAGGTGTTTACCTTCGATGTGCGTAACCGCTGCCAGACTTGCCTGGCGCAGGCATCCGGGAGCGCCGATTCCGGTCTCGTGTTGCCGAAGGCGAATCTGATCCTGGGGCCTTGGTGGAAAACGGAACTCTTTTTGAACTATGGCGAGGGATACCATAGCAACGATGCACGTTCGGCGGTGACTCCGGCCGCTTCGCCGCTGGCGAGGGCCAAGAGTTACGAGGTCGGCCTTCGATCGAGACCGTGGGGGTCGGACGGTATTGAGCTGACTGCCACTCTGTGGGCGCTCGACATGAAGCAGGAGCTGGTATTTGTCGGTGACGAGGGCACAACGGAGATTCGTGGTGCGTC
>JACOEF010000431.1 GCA_024998705.1 Nitrospira sp. | reverse complement strand
GCCGCCGATTACATGGTGACTCGCGATCGCTGAGTTACCGCCGCCCGGTTTCACAAGGCCCACGCTCTGCTGACAGCGCGTACTCGTTCAGCGACACCGCCGGACGAACAGGATCACACCGCACCCACGAGAAAAAAGGATAAGGACCCGCATGGCACACGTCATTCCCTTTCACGGTACACTCTATAATCCTGCGACCGTCGGCGACGTCCGCCAGGTGGTCGCCCCGCCCTACGATATTATCGACGCGACGCTGCAGAAGACCTTGCATGATCGCCATGCGAACAACGTCATTCGCCTGGAACTCGGCTATGAACAGCCGGGCGATACCCCCAGCGACAATAAATATCTCCGCGCTGCGGGCGCGCTCAAAGCATGGCTGAAGTCCGGCGCCTTGCGTCGGGACGACAAGCCGACCATCTACTACCACACCATCGAATACCAACCGCCCTATTCGGCACCCGGCACACCAACCAAAGTCTTCAAAGGCTTTCTTTCAACGGTTGAATTGGAAGAATTCGGCTCGGGCAAGATTTATCCGCACGAGAATACGCGCGCCGCGGCGAAAACCGACCGGCTCAATCTGCTCGAAGCCTGCCGCGCAAACTTCAGCGCGATCATTTCGCTCTATTCGGATCCCCAGAACGACGTGCTCACGTTGATCGAACAGTCGATCGCCGCCGACAAACCACGCATCGACTTTCAGGACGACGTGGGCTTCCGCCAGCGGCTCTGGAGCGTGACCGATCCGGCGGTGCTGGCCAAGGTCGTCGAGATCATGCACACCAAGCAACTGTTCATCGCTGACGGCCATCATCGGTATGAAACCGCCCTCAACTATCGCCGCGCGCGACGCCAACAGCCCGGCGCACCATCGTCCCCCCAGCCGTACGACAACGTCCTGATGCTGTTCGCCAGCCTTGAGGACAAGGGACTGACTGTCCTGCCGACACACCGCGTACTCACGACCGCGGTCCCGGTCCCGAAAGATTTGCTACGCATGCTGGATCCCGTGTTCGAAGTCACGGCGTTCCCCTTTCAAGCCAGTACCGAGACCCAGGTCCGGGGACAGTTTATCGAAACCCTGCGCAGCCGAGGACAGTCCGCACCGATGTTCGGGCTGGCACTGAAGAACGATCCCCAGTACTACTTGCTGACCCTGCGCGCGGCGCATCGCCCCTCGGCCACGGCGTCACCGCGGGATCGGCTCGACGTGTCCCTGCTGCAGCAGCATGTGGTCGCCACGCTCTGCCCCACGCAGCAGGAACAGGAAGCCATGCTGTATTCGAAAGACGATCACGAAGCCCTGAATTGGGTGCGCCAAGGAACTGGTACGGCCGCATTACTCTTGAACCCGACCAAAGTCGCGGAAGTGAAGGCCGTAGCCTCGGCTGGTGAACGGATGCCGCATAAATCGACCTATTTTTTTCCCAAACCGCTCACCGGATTGGTCATGAATGTGATGGAAGGCTAACCGCGAAGCATGTATGGCCGATAGCTGGTAGCCGAACCCATGAAAGCCAAGGTATTAATTGTTGATGACGACCAGGACATCGTCACGATGTTGCAGGATCGTCTCGACGCGGGCGGCTACAAGACGCTGACGGCCGCTGATGGCCTGCGCGGCATCGAGCTGATCGAGCAAGAATCCCCGAATCTGGTCCTGCTGGATCTCTACCTGCCTCGCCTCAAGGGCATGGACGTGCTCAAACGCATGGCCCAGAACAAGCAATTCGAAGACATTCCCGTGATCGTCATGACCGCGGCCGGCACGATCCCTGACGCGGTAGAAGCGATGCGCCATGGCGCATATGACTTCCTCACCAAGCCCCTCGAAAAAGACCATCTCCTGATCGTGATCCAGAAGGCGCTGGAGCGGGATTCCCTGAAGCGGCAGGTGGCCGCCCTCCAATCAGACGTCCAGAACCGCTATGCCACCATCGTCGGCGACAGTCCGAAGATCAAGGGCATCATCGAATCCGCCCGTCGCGCCGCCAACTCGGATGCCAGCATTCTCCTGCTTGGGGAAAGCGGCACCGGCAAAGAACTCTTTGCCCGCTCCATCCACCAGTGGAGCCCGCGCCAAAGCATGCCCATGGTCGTCATCAATTGCGTGGCGCTCACGGAGACGTTGCTCGAAAACGAACTGTTCGGCCACGAGCGCGGCGCCTACACCAGCGCCGACCGGCTTCAAAAAGGCATGCTTGAAATGGCGGATGGGGGCACGGTGTTCCTCGATGAGATCGGGGATATGCCCTTGCCGTTGCAAGCCAAGCTGCTGCGTGTGCTGCAGGACAAGGAGTTCCAACGAGTCGGCGGCACGCGGTCGGTCTCCGTCAATATCCGCTTTGTCGCGGCCACCAACAAGGATCTGAAGCAGGCCGTGAAGGCCGGGCAGTTCCGGGAAGATTTGTTTTTCCGGCTCAACGTCGTCAGTTTTACACTCCCTCCCTTACGGGAACGGAGTGAGGACATCGAGCGGCTGGCCGAGTTCTTTCTCAAGCGGCATGCCTACGAAGCCAAACGCCCGGGCGTCTCGCTGAGCCCGTCGGCCCGCGCCGCACTCACCCATTATCCCTGGCCCGGCAACATCCGCGAACTCGACAATGTGCTCTCACGGGCCGTGGTGCTCAGCCCAAGCGACGTGATTGAACCTGAATTTCTGGCCTTGTCGCCCGACGACGCGGCAGGGAAAGGTCACTCGGAGCACGCGCTGCCCTACCTCAGCCTCACCTACCATGAGTCTATGGAAGCGCACAGTGCCTACATCATTGAGCGGGCATTGGAAAAAGCGGCGGGGAATCAGACCAAAGCAGCGGAGTTTCTCGACCTGCAACGAACCTATCTGGCACGACTGATCAAACAGCGAAAGTCCACTCCCGACGAGTAACCAAGCCGGAGGCTGAAAAAGCCCGCCCGCTTCGTTCTCGCTTCGTTCAGACCCTCAACGTACCCTGCGGGTACGCCTCGGCCCTTCACTCGCATTGCTGCGGCCTTGCTGAACGGCCGTCTTGACCATCCTGCTGCACCGAAGAAGCATAGCGCGTGACCTGAGGTCTACCGTACAGACCTTCTCCTACCGCCACGAACCACACACACACTTAGCCCCAACGAGATGCCCTTCACGCCTCACGCTTCACAGACATCCCGCTATGCGAACCATCGGGCGTTCTGGCTGCGAGACTCAGTAACCCGGCTGCCGCATCCCGCTCTGCTTGCGCATACCGTTCAGGTGTGCCGACATCACTCCAGTAGCCGCTGAAATCGTACCCCAGAATTCGCTCCCCCTCCTGAATGCCACGCACATAGGCATCGATGATCGAGGACTCCTTCCCCACCGGCACCTCACGCAACAGGCGCGGATGCAGAATATGGATACCGGCAAACATGCGGCCGGTCGTCGGCGTCGATTCCTCGCGACCACGACCCGTAATCCGAACCACGTCGCCCCGGTCCGTGACCTCCACCAGTCCCCAGCGAGCAGCCTCCGGATCCTGTCGCAACACCAACGTCGCTGCAGCCTGTCGTTCATGATGAAAAGCCATCAATGCGCCGAGGTCCAGTTCGAACAACGTGTCGCCGTTGAGAATCAGCACCGGTTCGCCGTGAAAGTACGGTTCCGCCTGCTTGATCCCGCCGCCGGTTCCGAGAATGACGGGTTCGTGCGAATACCGGATGCGCATCCCGAATGCCGAACCATCGCCCAGCGCCTGCGGGATCATCGCGCCCAAATGATGCAGGTTGATCACCACCTCTTGAATGCCATGACGCCTCAAGAGAAGCACATTCCAGACGATCATCGGCGTGCCAACAACCGGGAGGAGCGGCTTCGGTGTGACATCGGTGAGGGGCCTCAACCTGGTTCCGAGGCCCGCGGCGAGGATCATGGCTCTCATGTGACGCAACCGTGCAG
>JACOEF010001013.1 GCA_024998705.1 Nitrospira sp. | reverse complement strand
GTTGTGTGACCGGCGGATTCAGCTATGCCGGACAAACCTGCATTTCGGTGCAACGGATTTTTGTGCATGAGTCGATCGCGGCGGCGTTCACGGAGAAGCTCGTGGCGCGTGTTGAGCAGTTGGAAACCGGAGACCCAAGCCATGAGCGCACGGTCGTCGGACCGTTGATTGATTCGGGCGCCGCGCAGCGTGTCGAAGGCTGGATCGGGGATGCCGTGGCCCAAGGTGCCCGCCTGTTGTCGGGCGGAACGCGGATGGGGTCGGTTGTGCGGCCGACGGTCTTGTCCCAGGTGACCCCCGCCATGAAGGTGTCCTGCCAGGAAGTGTTCGGGCCACTGGTCACGATCACGCCCTATCGCGACTTTGAGGGTGTATTGACGGCAGTGAATGAGTCGGACTATGGCTTGCAGGCGGGTCTGTTCACCAACAACATTGGACGCATCTTCCAGGCGTTCGAGCAGCTGGAGGTCGGCGCCGTCCTTGCGAACGAGATTCCAACGTTCCGCGCGGACCACATGCCCTATGGTGGCGTGAAGGACTCAGGGATCGGTCGTGAAGGTCTTCGGTACGCGATCGAGGACATGACCGAACCCAGGCTGTTGGTGCTGAATCTTCGCCGGCCGTGACAGCCCTCTGGCGTACGGCAAAAAAACCCGGCCGCCATATTGCGGATGCCCGGCAAACTTGATACAACTTTCGCGCGTGTCACCGCATGATCAAGTGCGTGGCACAAGGCTTGTGACAATTTTTCGAACACTCTAGGCGGAGTGATTTCGACGCGGGATGAAGAGGGAGACCTACATGGTACCAACACACATGTTTTTGACGAGGGGTGTCGGGGTGCACAAGGAAAAGCTGGCTGCGTTCGAGCAGGCCTTGCGTAGCGCCGGCGTGGCCTATTGTAACCTCGTCAGCGTCTCCTCGATTCTTCCTCCCAATTGCAAAATCCTCCCTCGCAAACGCGGCGAGAAATTGCTGAATCCCGGTGAAATCACGTTTTGTGTCATGGCCAGGTCGGAGACCAACGAGCGCAACCGACTGATCTCCGCGTCGATCGGGTTGGCGATTCCGACGGATCGCGATACGTACGGCTATCTTTCCGAGCACCATGCGTACGGCGAAACCGACGAAGAGT
>JACOEF010000116.1 GCA_024998705.1 Nitrospira sp. | reverse complement strand
TTCAGAGCCCAGCTCGAAATTTCACGGGTCCTGGATCGGCTGGCGGTGTTGGATCAACAAAAAGAGAGCCTCCATGCCGCGATCAATCGACTTGTTAATCGCCCGCCCGCCGGCCCCCTGGGGACACCAGAAGAAGTTCACACCTCGATTCTGACCATTCCCTTGCAGGAACTCAATGAGCGCGCCGACGCCTTCTCGCCCGCGCTCCTGGCGACGGCCAAGGGCATCGATCGCTCCGAGCGATCTGTCTCGCTCGCCAAGCGGCAGTATTATCCGGATTTCGATATTACGGCTTTGGGACTTCGGAACGACCGGATCAACGACAACGGATATCAGATCATGGTGGGGATCAAGATTCCGGTGTTCTATGAGACTAAGCAGAAACAAGGGGTGCGCGAGGCGATGGCCGGCCTTGAAGGTGCGCGTGAGGAGTTCTCGGCGACCCGCCAAGCCCTGCTGTTTCAAGTCAAGGATGGGTTTGCGCAAGCGCAGCGGGCTGAGCGCCTGATCACTATATTGCGTGACGCGATTATTCCGCAAGCGACCTTGGCGCTTCAGGCGGCTCAAGCCGGCTATGGTGTGGGAAAGGTAGATTTTTTGACGTTACTCAATAGTCTATTGACCCTGCAGGACAGCCAGCTCGAACTGCACGGGGAGATGGTGAACCACGAGAAAGCGCTCGCACGGCTTGAAGCTGTGACCGGCGGACCGTTGAGTGGCGGGCTATTGGAAAGGAAGCCGGGATCATGACTCGCGGCAACCTTATTGGGTCAGGTGTGCTGCTCGTCCTCGTGATGGCGGGCCTCGCATGGCTGTGGTGGCGTCCGGCGTTGCTCCCGCCCGCGGATTCGAGACAAGACGCAATGCCGGACATGCCGGGGATGGCATCCCATTCCATGCCGATGACTGAGGAGCCGAGGCCGAATCCGAGACCCGAATCTTCGGCGGTCACCTCTGAGTTGCCGGGCATCGTCACGGTCCCGGTCGAGCGTCTACAGATGATCGGCGTGAAGTATCAACAGGTGGCTCGACGGCCGCTGGAGAAACTGATTCGGACGGTGGGGCGGGTTGCAGTCGACGAACGAAAGCTGGCGAAGGTGACCATCAGGTTTCACGGATGGATCGAAGAACTCTTTGTGAGCGCGCTCGGCGATCATGTGAAGCGAGGGCAACAGCTGTTTACGATCTACAGCCCTGACTTGGTCGCGAGTCAGGAAGAATATCTCCTCGCATTACAAGGGCAAAAACAACTGGGGGTAAGCGAGTTTCCCGAGGTTGCGCGCGGCTCTCGGGATCTGCTCGAGGCGACCAGGCGTCGCTTCCAATTGTGGGATATCACGGAAGACCATCTTCGAGAGCTGGAACGTACCGGCAGAGTCATGAAAGCACTCCCGATCCATTCGCCCATTACCGGGACGGTCATCAGAAAAGAAGCGTTGGCCGGTGCCCATGTGGATCCTGGTGAGGAACTGTATACCATTGCGGACCTCTCTCGCCTGTGGGTCCTGGCGGACATCTACGAGTATGAGCTGTCCTTTGTGAAGATCGGACAACAGGCCGCTGTAACGCTCTCCTACGATCCGGGGATGGTTCTGAAGGGGCAGGTGGGATTCATCTACCCCACACTTGATGCCAAGACTCGGACGGCCAAAGTCCGTTTCGAGCTCGACAACCGCGATGAGAAGCTCAAGCCGGACATGTATGCGAGCGTGGAACTTCGGGTGGAACTCGGCATGAGGCTCGCGATTCCACAGGAAGCCATCATCGAATCAGGCGAGAAGCAGGTGGTGTTTCTTCATCTCGGTGAGGGGCGGCTTGAACCGCGTCTCATCAAGACTGGCGTGAAGACGGGGGACTGGTCTGAGGTGTTGGATGGCCTCAAGGAGGGGGAGCACATCGTGACCTCGGCCAACTTTTTAATCGACAGCGAAAGTCGACTCAAGTCAGTGGTTGAGGGCATGGGTGGCATGCCGGGTATGAAGATGAAGGATTAAACACCCAATGGTCGAACAGATTATCGAATTTAGCGCGAGAAACCGCTTCATTGTCTTTCTACTGGTCTTTTTCTTCTCGGTAGTCGGGTTCTGGGCGATGCGACAGACACCCATCGATGCCCTGCCTGATATTTCCGACACACAGGTGATCGTATACACCACATGGCCGGGACGGTCTCCCGATCTGGTCGAGGATCAAATCACCTATCCGGTCGTCACCGCACTCTTGTCCGCACCCAACGTCACAGTTGTCCGTGGGTTCTCGGATTTCGGCTACTCCTATGTCTATGTCCTGTTCAAAGACGGGACCGACATTTATTGGGCGCGCTCCCGTATCTTGGAGCGGTTGAATCAACTGTCCGGACGCATGCCGGAAGGCGTGATGCCCCAGTTGGGTCCCGACGCCACGGGGGTCGGTTGGGTCTTTCAATACGCGCTGGTCGATGAGTCCGGCCAGCATGATCTCGCGGGTCTTCGCAGTTTCCAGGATTGGTACTTGCAGTACTGGCTCCGAGCGGTGGAAGGCGTGGCCGAGGTGGCTAGTATCGGCGGGTTTGTCCGGCAGTACCAGGTGAATCTGGATCCCACGAAAGTCTCGGCCTATCGACTGTCGATTCCTGCCATTGTGGAAACGATTCGTCAAAGCAATAACGACGTGGGCGGCCGTGTCGTAGAGTTTTCCGGAATCGAATATGTGGTTCGTGGCCGTGGCTATATCAAAAAAGTCGACGACATTGAGAAGA
>JACOEF010000090.1 GCA_024998705.1 Nitrospira sp. | reverse complement strand
GGAAGCAGCGCACCGCATCTTCGGGCGTACAGACGATCGGCTCCTGCACGTTGAACGACGTATTCAGCAGCACCGGGACACCGGTGAGTTGTCCGAACGCTGTCAGGAGGTCATAAAACCGCTGATTGGCCTCACGCGTCACCGTCTGGACCCGAGCCGTGCCGTCGACATGCGTGACGGCCGGAAGGATTCCTTTCGCCGAGGCCTTCACCCGCACCGTGAACTGCATGTAGGGCGAGGGAGCCGGCAGCTCAAAAAAATCATGCGCCCGATCGGCGAGCACCGACGGAGCGAAGGGACGAAACGCCTCCCGGCATTTCACTTTACTATTGATTAATTCCCGCATATCTTCCCGCCGGGGATCCGCCAGCAGGCCCCGGTTCCCCAATGCACGAGGCCCCCACTCCATTCGGCCTTGATACCAGAACACGAGACGCCCCTTCGTCAGCTCGGCGGCAACCCGCTCGTACAATTGAGCGTCCGTCAAGGACTCGGCCACCAGCCCTGCCCGGGACAGCGCTGCCCGACAAGCACCTTCACCGAAGTGTGGCCCCAGGTACGCATCAGGCAAGCGACACCGTCCCGCCTCCCGGTCACACCTCGCCGTCCACCACAAGGCCGCCCCGAGTGCCGCGCCAGAATCGCCGGCGGCCGGCGGCACGTAGACATCTTTGAACCCCAGTTCGGCCCGCAGGCGGCCGTTAGCCACGCAATTATAGGCGACCCCACCCGCCAGACAGAGTGATTCAGCCTGCGTCAGGGTACGCAGGGGACGGCCGAGATGGAGCAGGGTGTCTTCCAGGACGAGTTGCGCGCTGGCAGCCAGATCGCGGTGCCGTGGAGTGATTTCCTCCGTCGACTGCCGCGGCGAGCCGAACAGGCGCACAAAGTCCTCGACGAAGAAGCCGGCGCGGGCGAGATGAAAATCAAGCAGGCGGACATTCAATTCAAATCGCCCGCGTGGCAGCAGCCGCACAATATGCTGACGCAGGGCGGGAGCAAACGTCGGCTCCCCGGAGGACGCCAGGCCCATCACAATGTATTCGTCCCGGTCAGGGCGAAACCCAAGAAAGGCCGTCATCGCAGCATAGAACTGACCAAGCGAATGGGGAAGCGGGGTGCGATCCAGCACGGTGATCTGATGGCCTTCACCGGCCGCCATCAGGGTGGTATCGGCCTCAGACGCGCCGTCCACCACGAGAATCGCCGACCGCTCGAAGGGCGACACCAAAAACGAACTGGCGGCATGGCACACATGGTGATCGAGAAAGACCGGTTGGATTGCGCCCGCATCCACGCGGGTTGTCAGCTCCTCCCGCAACCGGAACAACTCCATCCACTCCCGGCCGACCCGCTCCACCGAGCGAGTCCCTTTCACGCGAAACAGTTGCGGGGAACGCAGCATCGCCGTCAGGGCGAGCCTGGCGCGCCGCCCAATCTGCCAATATTTCCAGGGAACGGCAATGGCATCGACCTCGCGCAAGGTGATTCCCGCCTCACGCAGGCAATAGCGAATCGCCTGCACCGGCAAGGCCGTCACGTGCTTCTCACGAACGAATCGCTCTTCTTCCGCCGCCGCCACAATCCGACCGTCAGAAAGGAGCGCCGCCGCCGCATCTCTCATATTGGAGAGGCCGAGCACCAACCCGACGAATCCACCACCTTCCGTTTAAGAGCCGGAGCCCCGGCGGCGGTAGAATAAACGGGCCCCGCACGGGTCGCAAGCCGCACGGGCAGTCGGTTGCAAAGCCCCCTCCTTTCCTGTACCGTTCCCCCTTCAAAATACGGCTAGAGGAGGCCTTGGCTTGAAGACGCACCGCGCGCTCATTCTTGGAATGCTCTTAATCCCTGTGCTGGCTTCCGTCAGTTGTGAGAGCATCAAATCTCGTTTTGCCCGGCAGACGCTGCCGGATCTCGGCCCCCCAGTACCCCTGACGCTTCAATTGGATGTCGACCAGTCCCTGGCCACCGCCAAGGCCGAATACATTGACAACTGCGGACGGATCCATCTGTTTTCCATCGGTCCGACCGTCGAAGACATGCTGATCCAAGCCGCCCATCAGACGTTTCGCGCCGTGGTACTTCCCGGCAGTCATGACAGCGTCGGAAAACCGGACGTGACGGTACGGATACGCATGCTGGACCCTCGATTCAAAATTCAAACCGACGCGCTCTATGACCGTGCCCCGGCCGAGCTCAGCCTGGACGCCCTCGCAGAGTTCTTCGATGCATCCGGCGCACCGTTGGCCGAGCGGCCCTTGCAATCCACGCGAAAAGAACGGGTGCAGCTCGAGCTGACCCAACAACGCTGTGACTACATTGTTGATCCCCTGCTTCAGGATACGTCCACCGTGTTGGCGACGCAGTTCATGCAGGAAGCGCGTGTGTTGCTCGACCCCACCCATACGGCAACCGCAGCGACCACCCCCCAATCCGTCGCAGCGACCGAGCGTTCGTAGAATCCACCTCCCGCCGTGTCCCCTGCAAGCGCGGCCACCACGACGGCATCTCCTTTGTCATTCAAGGCCACGCTGCTGGATGAAAACAGCAACCTGATTTTCGAAGGCGGCGAACGGATCCGTGTACGAGTCGACGTCGTCAACACCGGCGCCCAGACGGTGCAGAACATGGCCGTTCAACTGACCGGCCCACCGGCGCTGATTGCGCAATTCCCGGCCACCACGTTATCGACGGGGACCATGGAAGCGGGCAGCTCCAAGTCCTTGGAATTCGTCGCGACCCTGCCGCAGTCGCTCAGTCCACAGCAAGCGGAGTTTCAAGTTTCCCTGGCACACGGAACCGGTCAACCCACGTCCCCGCCTCAGAAGCTCCTAGCCACAGTACGGTCGACCGGCATCACCACCGACGACGTGGACCAAATTCCCGCACCGACCACGGGGGGACAGCGAACCAGCGACTATCTGCTGTCCATCGGCCTCAGTAGCTATCGGGAACAGCCCATCGGTGCGCGCAAATACGCCGCTCTTGATGCCGAAATGGTGGCGACCTACTTTCAGTCATTAGGGGGATTGCCGAAACATAACGTACGGCTGCTGCAGGATTGGAGCGCCTTACGCCCTGATATCGAGGAAGCGCTGCTCGACTGGCTCCCGTCAAAAATTACCCAGGATTCGCTCGTCACCGTGTACTTCGCCGGCCAAGCGGTCGTCTCGCCGACCGGGGATACCTTTCTGATTCCCTATGATGGCTCCCTGGGATCACCCACTCGCCTGTATCCGTTCAAGGACTTGGAGGCGGCACTGGAACGATTGAAGGCGAGGCAGGTGCTGTTCATATTCGACGGGTCTGTGCTCAAGAACGGCGCGAAGGTCGCGGCGCCGAAATGGACCGGGCTGACTGGAAAGGTACTACACTTGGTCGGCACGACGGGGTTTGGGAAAAGCCTGGAATCAGACACGTTACGTCATGGATTGTTCACCTACTATCTCTTGCGAGGGCTTCGCGGCGAAGCAGATCTCAACCGAAACGGTGAGGTCACGATCGGCGAGGTGACGGACTTCGTTAATCGGAAAGTCCCAGCGGCAGCGCGAACCACCTTCAAGCAGGAACAACAACCGCAAATTCTCCCTGCGCTGCGAGCCCAGGATAAAAACCTGGACGTGATTCTTACCAAACCACCTACCATTCCTGCGACCAGCAAGCCCTAAAAGAAAAGACGGTCTCTTCCGGCCGTCTCGATCGACTCACAGAAGCTTGCAGCCGACCTCCGGGAGCGACGGAAATCATCCGGCCCCCTTCTTCCTCCGCCGGATCATGGATGCCATCGATGGCCGCATAAAAGAATGGGGGCGGCGAGGATACCCTCGCCGCCCCCAGACATTCAGCCGATCAGCTGAAACGTTCGACTACTCTTCTCCACCCTTGCAGAAGCTGCGCTCGTAGTTGATGATCATCCAGGCTTCTTCTTCGTTGATGGCCGCAGGGATCAAGGACACCATACCGGTTCCTGCACTGCCGTTCTTGATCACCCAGAACAGCTCGCCGTCTTTCCGCTTCTTGTGGAACTTGCAGTTGGTGAAGTTACGCGGGCTCGGGTTGAGGATCGCGCCG
>JACOEF010000613.1 GCA_024998705.1 Nitrospira sp. | reverse complement strand
GGTGCCGCTTGACGAACTCACCTCAGACTGGGTGTCGTGGTTGGTGCCGAAGCCGGATGTGAAGGATGTCGTCAACGGCGCCTTGGGAATCAAGGATAAGGCCTTCGGCTACAACCCGTCGTTCCAGTATCCTGCCAACGGCGGCATCAAAGTCCTGCCGGAAGCCTTTCTCCCGTCGGTCGAGAACTTGTCGTACGATTCGGAGTTGGTGGAGATTGAGACGGGTCGGCGGCGCGCGGTGTTTCGCGGCGCGCAGGGGGAACGGACGGAAGCATATGAGCGAATGGTCTCGACGATTCCTTTGCCGGAGCTGGTACGGCGGTGTGTCGATCTGCCGGCGTCGCTGAAGGAAATGGCCGCGTCCTTGAGATGGGTCTCTGTGTATAACGTGAATATGGCGGTTGCGCGCGAAGGCATTTCCGATAAACATTGGATCTATTTCCCGGAGCATCGGTATCCGTTTTATCGCGCCGGGTTTCCGATGAATTTTTCTCCGGCGATGGGCCAACCGGGATGCAGCTCTCTTTACGTGGAGATCTCTCACCAGCCGACCGAACGAGACTCCGATGCGACGCTCATCGAGCGAGTCCGTCAGGGATTGGAACAGGCCGGGGTGTTGCGGCGTACCGATGAGGTGGTGATGTCGGATGTGAAGGATCTGTACTACGCCTATGTCTTGTTCGATCGGTATCGCGGTCGTGCCGTGCACGAGTTGCTGGCCGAGCTGGAACGACGCGGCATCTCGTCAATCGGGCGGTATGGAATGTGGGAGCACACGTCGATGGAGGACGCGATTGCTCAAGGACAACAGGCGGCCATGCGCTTGCGGATGAAGGCTGCGGCCTGAGCACGAGGATGTCATGGACGTAGTCTGTCATGTCATTACCAGGCTGGAATTGGGTGGCGCGCAGGAAGTGGCGATGCATGTGGTGTCGGGCTTGGATCGCAGCCGGTTTCGTCCGGTGCTCCTCGCAGGTCCTGGAGGGCTGCTCACCGACGAGGCGCGGGCGCTCGACGGCGTCGAAGTCCGCGTGATTCCATCGCTCCTGCGGGAGATTCGTCCCCTCCACGATGTGCGCGCTTTGTGGGAATTGGTCGAGACGTTCCGACGCCTCCGCCCAAAGATTGTACACACCCACAGTTCAAAAGCTGGTATCCTAGGCAGGCTTGCCGCCTGGTTTGCCGGTGTCCCCTGCATCCTGCACACGATACATGGGTATGGCGTGACGCCCGCGCAGCCGTTCTGGCAACAAAAAGCATTCATCGCGCTGGAATGGATGGTCGGCCGGGTCACGACCCATTGGATTGCGGTGTCACACGCCGACCGGCGGCAGGGGATTGAGTGGGGGCTCTTTACCGCCTCGAAAGTGTCGGTGGTGCGGCCTGGGATCGATCCGACGGTGTTTGCGGCCCGTATCGAGGGATCGGAGCGCGACCGGCTGCGGGCCATGCTGGGAGTGGGGCCTGATCAGCTGCTCGTGGGAACCGTCTCGTGCTTGAAACCGCAAAAATCTCCCGAAGACTTTGTCCGCGTCGCCAGGCTTGTGTGTCAGCGTGTTCCCACAGCCCGCTGTGTGCTCGTCGGCGATGGCTTGTTGCGGCCGCAGGTCGAAGCGTTATTGCAGGCACACGGGCTCCAGGAGCGCGGGACTCTGCTCGGCTGGCGGCGCGATGTGGCTGCCTTGCTGAAGGCGTTCGATGTGTTCGTGTTGACGTCGCAATGGGAAGGGTTATCCTGTGCCATTCTCGAGGCCAGAGCCAGCCGGATCCC
>JACOEF010000442.1 GCA_024998705.1 Nitrospira sp. | reverse complement strand
GCAGGTGTAGAATTGTTGATCGAGGATAACCACCATGAATGACTTTCAGTATCGGGAAGGGGAGCTCTATTGCGAGGACGTGCCGCTCTCGCGCATTGCCAAGGAGGTCGGCACTCCTTGTTATGTGTATAGCCACCACACGCTCGTCCGGCACTTCCGTGTTTATGATAGTGCCTTTCAGAACATTCCTCACATTGTCGCCTTTGCCATGAAGGCCAATTCCAATCTGGCGGTGCTTCGCCTTATGGCCAAGGAGGGCAGCGGCGTCGATATCGTTTCAGGCGGAGAACTCTTTCGTGCACTGCAGGCAGGGGTGTCTCCCGGCAAGATCGTGTTCGCCGGGGTCGGGAAAAAACCGGATGAAATTCGTGATGCCTTGAAGGCGGACATTCTGATGTTCAACGTTGAGTCCCCCGCAGAGTTGCAGGCGATCAACGAGGTGGCGGCGTCGATGGGCGTGAAGGCCCGGGTGGCCCTGCGCATCAATCCTGACATCGACCCCAAAACCCATCCCTACATTTCAACAGGCTTAAAGAAGAGCAAATTCGGGATTGCGGCGGATCGTGCCATCGAAGAGTTTAAGATTGCGGCGGCGTTCAGCCACATTGAGGTGGTGGGTTTGCATGCCCACATCGGGTCTCAGTTGACGCAAGTCGCACCCTTCGTCGAGTCGCTGAAGAAAGTATTGACGATGGTGCAAACCCTGGCGGAGCAGGGCATTCCGATTCGATATCTGAACATCGGCGGTGGTCTGGGGATTACGTACTCTGATGAAACCCCTCCGGAACCCAAAGATTTGGCCGACGCGATCTTCCCGCTCGTGCGTGATTTGAAATGTGTCCTGATCATGGAGCCTGGCCGTGTCATTGTGGGAAATGCCGGCGTGTTGCTCACGAAGGTGTTGTACACGAAGGACGGCGAAACCAAACGTTTCCTGATCGTGGATGCGGCGATGAACGATCTGATTCGCCCCAGCTTGTATGATGCGCATCACGAGATCCGGCCGGTATTCGAGAGTGTGGCGCGTGCAGCCAAGAGGACGGTGGACGTAGTCGGGCCTGTATGTGAATCAGGCGATTTTCTGGCCAAAGACCGCGTGATGCCGGAGATGAATGCCGGAGACCTCATGGCCGTGATGAGCGCAGGTGCCTACGGGTTTGTCATGTCCTCGAACTACAATTCGCGGCCTCGCGTGCCGGAGGTCTTGGTTCACGAGGGGCAGATCCACGTGATTCGAGCACGGGAGAGTTACGAGGACTTGGTGCGAGGGGAGCAGATCCCCGCGTTTCTCGCGTAGCCCATCGTCTGTACTGAATTTCTTATGGAGCGCCCCATGTTTGCAGGATCCTTGGTCGCCATCGTGACGCCGTTTAAGCACGGTAAGCTGGATGAAAAATCCTTCGGTGACCTCATCGAATGGCAGATCACCAGCGGGACGCATGGAATTGTCCCCTGCGGCACCACCGGTGAGTCCGCCACGTTGACACATGCCGAACACGATCGTGTGGTGGCTTTTACGGTTGAAGTCGCCAGGCGGCGGGTTCCGGTCATCGCGGGGACGGGATCCAATAGTACCGAAGAGGCCATCGCGCTGACGAAGCACGCGAAGGCGGCCGGGGCCGATGGCGCGCTGTTGATCACGCCTTATTATAATAAGCCGACGCAAGAGGGGTTGTTCCTGCACTATAAGGCAGTCGCAGACGCGGTCGATCTTCCCCTTGTGCTGTACAATATTCCGGGGCGAACCGGCGTGAATATGATGCCGAGCACCGTGGCTCGACTCACGAGCTGTCGAACCATCGTTGCCATTAAAGAGGGCAGCGGATCGGTTCAACAGGCCTCTGAAATCATCCAACTCTGCGGGGAGCGCCTGACGGTCTTGGCAGGAGATGATGCCTTAACCTTGCCGATGATGGCGGTGGGTGGCAAGGGGGTCATCACGGTAACAGCCAATCTTGTCCCACGCGAGATGGCCCAGTTGGTCAATGAGTTTCTCGCCGGACGACTCGATGTCGCGCGGGCGATCCACTATCAGCTCTACCCGCTGTTTACGGCGTTGTTCTATGAAACCAATCCCATTCCTGTGAAAGAAGCGCTGCACATGATGGGCAAGATCGACCGCGAGATACGGCTACCGATGTGTTCGATGGGATCTGACAATCGAGAAAAACTTCTGCATGTGATGAAAGAAGCCGGGCTGGTGTAGCGGGCCCGTTGCGGGTGAAGGTTGTTGCGATGATCAAGGTTGTTGTTACTGGTGCTGCCGGACGAATGGGGTCTCGCCTCGTGTCGCTGGTGAAAGATTCGGCATTTTTGACCCTTGCCGGTGCTGTAGAGGGGAAGGGGCACCATGCTGTGGGAGAGGATTCCGGAGAAGTCGCTGGTTGCGGGCGAACCGGCGTGCCGATCGTGGAGGATCTCTCCAGTGTAATGGAGCGTGGAGAGGTGGTGATTGATTTTACAACACCATCAGCGACTCTTGGTCACTTGAAGATTGTCGCGCAGCACCGACGTGGAATTGTCATTGGGACGACCGGCTTCTCAGCGTCCGAGTTAGACGAGCTCCGAAGCGTGAGCAGGCAGATTCCTTGTGTGTTCTCTCCCAACATGAGCGTGGGCGTCAATGTGATCTACAAGGTGATCGCAGAAATGGCCAAGACCCTCGGAGAAGACTACGATATCGAAGTGATCGAAGCGCATCATCGCTTGAAGAAAGATGCTCCGAGTGGGACCGCCCTCAAACTGGCGGAAGTTCTCGCCCGAGCCGTCAATCGAGACCTGGGGCAAGTCGGTGTCTATGCGCGGAAGGGGCTGATCGGCGAACGCAAAAAAGGCGAAATTGGAATTCAGACCATTCGAGCCGGAGATATCGTCGGAGACCATACTGTGATGTTTGGAACGATGGGTGAACGTATCGAGCTTACCCATCGCGCTAGTAGCCGTGACACATTCGTAAGAGGCGCTCTCCGTGCCGCCCGCTGGGTTGTGAAGCAACCACCCGGGCTCTATGACAGGTTGGACGTGTTAAGCCTGAAATAAGAAATCTCCAGATTTGCCGATGGCTTACGCTACGGCAGCAGTGATGATGTGTCATCCCGCCAAGAGGATGCGTCATCGTTTGGCTGAAGTATCCGCAGGCGCAGGGCGTGGCAGGTTGGCGGATAGCCAAGACAAGACTAGCAGTTAGCTCTATGACTTGGCTAGTGAGAGACGGAACGAGGCTTGTTGTGCGATGTGAAAGGGCTGGTGTCCGAGATGGACATCAGGTCCAAGGTGGAGCGAGGCTGCCACCTTCTGCTCATCGCAGGTGAGCGCTCTGTGGGGATTGATTGTTGCGACGGGTCAATGTCGTGACGTGATCGGTCTCGGTTCTGCGTCAGCTGCTTTTCGTCGGCCACAGTTCAGGCACGCCAGGACTGTGATCGCTAAGCCAGCATTCAGGTCAACCGCCCGTTCAGGCAACATTGTTCCGCGGCATTTGTCACATTTATGCATTCCTGGCTTATAACATTGCTCTGTAGGATAAACCATCCATCTGAAGTACTGTATGAGGATGGGAAAGGGCCCCCCATAGGCACCAAAGTCTCTGGGCCGTTTGGTCCTGACACTGCCCCTTACGGGATTATTCCGTACTCGTAAGTTGGCGAGGCATGTTTCTCCAATCTATGTTCGATAAGCAAGTCACCCCCAAAATTTGGTGTGGCTGATAAGATGCACTACCATGTATAGATTATTTCTGATCACCGCGTTGCTGGTGCTTTTCTATTATCTTCTTCGAAGGGCGATGAGGAAGGTGCGGGATGGCAGCGGGGATGTCAGCCTTCGAGAAGGGCAAACACCTGGAAAGCAGATGATTCAAGACCCTGTGTGTCGTGTCTTCGTTCCTCGAGAAAATGCGATTCGGCAAGAAATCGGGGGGCAAACCTACTTCTTTTGTAGTCAGAATTGTGCCACTACATTTGAGCGCAAACTCACGAGTCAGCAGCCGGAATAACTCGTATCCGAGACCGTGTCATTCTTATCAAAAAACAGGATCATCTGGCACTCATTCGCTTTAAAGTTAAAGAGAGGGGGCCCGGCCGTTCCTCCCGCAATGCGATTGTAGGTCCATTTCTCTCCGCCAAAAAATCGGGACGTCTTGGCGTCTGGCGCTCCCAACTCTTTTTCAATCCATGCGCGATCCTTCCCCTGGTAGCGAGTCAACGAAGCATCCATGTAGGGGTTGTGACTACAGCCTCCGGCCAGGAGGGAGACTGTGAGAAGCCAGACTG
>JACOEF010000388.1 GCA_024998705.1 Nitrospira sp. | reverse complement strand
CGGTGTAGAGGTCGGCGCGCGCGGACAGGTTTGGGGGCCGGTGTATTTCAACGGCAGCATTACCTGGACCAAGGCGGAGTTCCGCAACGGCGAGGCCATCCCCCTGGCGCCGGAGGTGACGGCCTATGGCGCGCTCCTGCTGCGGTGGCCGGAAGGATTGACCTCGCAACTGCAAGCCACGTATCTGGGCGTTCGCCCGCTGACGGAAGATCGCAGCATCCGTGCGCCCTCCTGGATCGATGTTGATGTGTCCGAACGGTACCAGATCCCGATCAAGCTGACGCATGGGAGGCTCGAAGCGTTTTTGTTCGTGCAGAATCTACTCAATACGAAGTGGGAGCAAGCGGTCTTTGCCTTTGAGTCGAGACTCAGGAACGAGACAGCGGGTGTCACGGGCATCCACTTTGTGCCGGGGAATCCGAGGATGGTCATGGGGGGCGTTGCGTGGTATTTTTAGCGGCCTTCTGAAAATGGCCTCCAGCTGCGTTCTCGGCTTGACAAAATCCTCACCGTACCCCGAGGGTACGCCTCCGGTCTTGTCTTCGCCTGCGGCCTTTCTGGAAGCCATTTTGAGAAGGCCGCACAGTGAAGTGAGGAGACGAGACTCGCCCATGAGAGAGATTTTGCCGAGAAGTTTCTTCGCTGACCCAACCGTCGAAGTTGCGCGATCATTGATCGGGAAGTACCTCGTACGGGACAACGGGGCAGGACTGATGGCCGGAAAGATCATCGAGGTCGAGGCCTATGTCGGTCCGGAGGACAAGGCTTGTCATGCGTCAAAAGGACGAACGGCGAGGACGGAGGTGCTGTTCGGTCCCCCGGGAATGGCGTATGTGTATCTTTGTTATGGCATGCATGAAATGTTGAACGTGGTGACCGAGCAGGATGGGTTTCCGGCTGCGATCCTTGTGAGGGCAGTGGAGTGCCGCGGGCTGCTCATTGATGGACCGGGTCGGCTGACCCGCGCATTCAGCATTGATCGCCGTCTGAATCGGCGCGATGTCACGACCGGGGAGGCGCTTAGGTTCGAAGACCGTGGAGAGGTGCTGCCGCAGGATGCCTTGAAAACCTATCCCCGGATCGGGGTCGACTACGCGGGAGAATGGGCAAAAAAACTGTGGCGGTTCCGATGGGAGGCAGAAGCCGGCTCAGGTCAAAGGAAGCGCGAGCGATCGATGCGATGAGGAAAAATAACGGGGCCGTTGTCGTGAGACAACGGCCCCATCTTTGTACAGTCGAGAATCGAAACTAGTCGATCTTGCGATCGCCCGTGATCTTTGTCGCGGAGGTCACCGGCGGCTCGATCTTGATTTGCGGGCCCTGCACGTTCGGCAACCGACCGGCGCCCTGGCCTTCGGTAATCCGCGCATTGTCCGTCTTCACCAATTTCTGTTCGGCATGCTTGCTGGAGGAATCAGCAGACTTCAGCAGGGTGGACTCGCCCCCTCCCGCCTTCTGACCTGGGTCATTGGCTGTCGGTTGTCCGTTCCCCGGGCTGCCGTCGTTCTTCATCGGATAACCTTCGTGCTTCGGCAACAGGGCCGGATTCGCGGAGGCCATCGAACACATGAACAATACACCTGCAAGGGTCGCGACGCTGCCGATCACGAATTTCATACCCCTACTCCTTTGAAAGAATGTGAAAGTATGGTGGTCGATTATAGACGTTAAAAGCCTGATGAGTGCGGGAATCTTAGCTATCTGGAGAAGCCGTGTCAAGGAGAAAGGGGGGAGGGGAGCGGGTGGTCCTGAGGCCATCCAGTTGCTCGCAGACCGCGCACAATCGGAATGTGCTCGGCCGATGCGCGCAGTTGGACAGCCTCAATGACCACCCACAGGTGTGTATGGCGATTCGCTAGGAGAAGCGCGACGCTGGAACCCCTCGTTGGACGTGCGCAGGAAGAGACTCACCCCGCCTGTCTGTTGAAGGTGAGGGGCAGAGTGCATTCTACCGATGCGCGCAGTTGGACAGCCTTGGCGATCATACTGGTTGAGACAGCAGAGGCGTGTGGCTACGCAGGGCCGGTTTATGCAGGAATTACTGAATTTCAGGTGGAAATCGGCACGGGCTTACGAAGTTGCGACATGAGGACGCACCTAATGGATCGCGCAAGGCAACGAAGCAGCGCTTAGGAAGCGGCGGTCGGGCGGCGTGGCGGGCGTCGCCCGCGTCCTCGATACCGATGAGCCGGGCCGCGACTGACCCCGGGCAGGCGGATCGTTACCGTCGTGCCTTCGCCGGGTGTGCCGGAAATGCCGATATTCCCCTGATGTTCTTCGACAATTTTCTTCACGGTGGCGAGGCCCAAGCCGGTGCCTGAGCGTTTGGTCGTAAAAAACGGCTCGAACACCTTGTCGACGTGTTCGGGGGGGATCGGTGTCCCGTTGTTCTTGATGAGGATCTGCACTTCCAGATGACGCCCGGCCCGCTGATTGCTCATGGAGATGGTCAGGATGCCCCCCGGGGTCATGGCCTCGATCGCATTCTTGAAAATACTCAGGAACACCTGCTGCATCTTGGCTTCGTCGGCCCGCACCGGGGCGAGGAGCCCTGCGTATTCTTTGACTACTTGAATGCGGGTCGCTTCCAACTCCGTGGCCACCACGGTCAGTGCGTTTTCCACCATTTCCGGCACGCGGCAGAGCCGGCGTGTGAGGTCGAGTGGCTTGGCGAAGTCGAGGATTTCGTTCAGGATGGCTTCGATCCGGATCAGGTCCCGCATGGCGTTTTCGACACGGGTCTGGGGGTCGAAGTCGAGGATCCCCTCCGCCGTCACCTCTTCTAACTGCGCACGAATGGAACCCAAGGGTTCACGGATTTCAGTCGCGAGAAAGGCGCTGAACTCTCCAATGGCGGCCTGCCGTTCCTGCTTTCTAATCACCGGCTCTGCCGAGATTAACGCGGCTGAGCCTGCGGCAGCGTCTGGTTCACCTTCCGGCTTGGCGGCACCCGGTGCCGGTGGTGGCGCAGCTTGGAGCAGCTCAACTAATTTAAGGTTGATCGGTTCGAGCAGGCGGGCATCGGTCACGGCGAAACGGTCTGCTTCTTTGGAGGCCAGCGTGATGGTACCACCGACCTGGCCACGCAAGAAGAAGGGGAGCACCAGCGACGACTGGAACCGGTCTTTGTACAAGTGTTTGTGATCGAGGAAGCGGCCCTGGGTCGAAGCGAGATCGTGATCGACGCGCGGCTTGCGGTGGCGCACCACCCAGCCGGCGGCAGAAGCGTCGAGCGTCAGGCGCTGGCCTGCTTTGAGGTCCTTTTTCTGGTCCTTCGGATCGGTCTTATGTTCTCCGGCGATACCGAGCACTTCGACGTTGCCCGCGAGCGGATCATAGGCTCCGATCCAGGCGCGATCGAAGGTCAGAGTCTGCCCCAGTTCGTTGAGCAGTAGGACGATTTTTTCTTGGATCTCCGGGGTCGCATGGGAGGTCGGGGCGTTGTAGACATCCGGGGTCGCGATGACCGGCTGGGGCTCTTGCACGACCAGCGGACGGCTCAGCAGCACGTTGAGATCGAAGAGGCTATCTCGCTCGAGGGCCTTGGTAATGTCGTCGCCGGCCTGTTCCAGCATCGTCCTGTCTTTTTTCGCGTAGACGGCATTGTCTTTCCGTCCGATCACCAGGAAGCCGAAGGTGCGCTGACGGTGGCGCAGCGGCACGCCCAGCAGCGACTTGGCGCCCGGCGTGACCAGGCGAAGGCGCATGGTGCGTGAGGCTTCGGGATCGTTGCCGGCGGGGACGGAGGTCAACACCTTTTGCGAGGACAGCGTACGGACGATCGATTGGACATCGCGCGGGGTGAACCCGCGATGCACCTGCGTCGTGAGCGGCCCCTGCTCCTGGTGGAAAATTGCAACTAGGGCGGCGTCAGCGGGTAATCCGTTGACGACGGAGGTGAGGGTTCGTTGCAGGTGCGTTTCAGCGGCGGCTTTTTTTTCTGGTTCGGCTGGAGGACTCATCGACCTCTATGCAGGATGTTGCCGACTACGCAGGGGGCGACCGCTTGTTCCGGTCTGGATGACTCCGTTGGTGAGTCATGGCCCGCAGCATGTTCGGAACATGGTGCTCGTTATAGGTTGTGCGCTCTCGGCGGTGAATAGCGAGCGTCGGCCGGCATTGTAGCAGCCGGATCAAGGTAACTCAAGGAAGCATCTGAATTTGAAGGGTATAGGGCTAATAGCATATGGCACGGTCCATGGAGCCTCCCGTTGCTTGGCTATGAGTCATCTGGCGGCCAGTCTCGGCTCTTGGTCGCTAGTCCGGGTTGATGATCGTGGGTGGGCGCTGAGGATGGTCGTGCCGCTCCACGGGGGTATGTTCCACCACCAGGATCATGTTGAGGAGGCTACTGACGAGGCTGATGACGAGGGCGCCCCAAAAAGAGGCCCCGAATCCCACAACGGTAAACCCTTTGACCAGTGCGGCGGTCAGCTGGAGCAGGAGAGCGTTGATCACCACCATGAACAGGCCGAGCGATACGACGATCAACGGGAGTGCCAGCAGATAGAGCAGTGGCCGGATCAGCGTATTCAGGACCGTCAGCACAAGCACGGCTGCCAGACCGGCGCCGAAACTCTCCGATTCGATGCCGGGTACGATCGTCACGGCGAGAAAGACGGCCAGCCCCATCACCAGTACCCGAATGACAAAGGGGCGGAGGCTGCTCGTGCTGCTCGCGCTGGGCTGACTGCCTTGTAGCTGAAACACTCGCATGGGACGCTATTGGGCCTCTTTGGGTTTGGAGTCCGAGTAATGGACTTCCGTGGCGGTCAGGCCGTCGGTGCCCTTCTCGGCTTCGATGACCACGCGGTCTCCCACCTGCGGCGGACTCTTGGGGCGGCGAAGATTCCGCACCTTATATTGGGTCTTGTCCGTGATTCGCACCGACACGACCTGACCCTTGGGGGTTTTGACCTCGATGTGGGTCGCGTCGATGGCGGCCACGACGCCGAGCACATGCTGCCCGCTCCCATGGGCGGCTACCACGGCCGGGGCGCAGATCAAAAGGAACGCGGCAATGAAGAGTCGAAGGAATGTCACAGGTCGTCCTTTCGTTGACGAATTAATGATGATGGGAGCCGGCAGCCTTGGAGGCAGCGGCATCGTCTCCGCCCAGGAATTGGTCGATCAGGGCCTCTTCCTGAAGTTCTTTCCTGGTCTTCGGGTTCAGGCCGGCCATTTCCTGCAATTCTTCTTCGGTCAGGCTCGGAAGGTGGCGGATGAAGTGCACGAGTTGCCAGCTACCGCTGTCTTTCGCCGGATCACCGGTTCCCCAGCCGGGCATCGCGGTGAAGCGAATCCCGTTCTGGATGATGAAGAATAATTCTCCGTCGGACATGGTCTGAGTGTCTCGCAGGCGCAGGTCGGGCGCTTTGGGGTACACGTTTTTGCCGATGACGGTGTCTCCGCTGCCGTTGTTGGCATGGCACGAGGCACAATGATCGGCGAAGTGGGCGCGGGCGTCCTTCATCAGCTCCTGAGTAACTGGCAGGGGATTGCGGAGCTGTCGATTCTCGAAGGGAATGGCCAGGTGCCGGAGTTGGCTGGCGATCAGCACCTCCAGCTCGTTCGGTTCGGCTTTGGCGCTAAACCCGGTGCTATAGGACTGATAGCCGAACCACCCGAGGATTCCCAGGGTGGCCAGGAAGCCGATCACCAGCAGTCCGCATAGTTTCTTCATCAGAGACAAGCCTTCCAGTGCAGGTGCAACGCCTTTCAACACTATACAGTCTCGATCGAATGAATGCCAATCGTACCGGGCTGGAGGGGATGAGTGTCGAACGTGCCTAGATGGTTGCGAAAAAAAACCGGCCCTCGTGATCGTCACGGGCAGCGAAGTTTCGGACGACAACGAATAGCCACGCGGGATGCTCACGAGGGCCGTTCGGCAAGGCCGCAACGAACGAAGAGGCGAAGCGTACTCTGTGCCGTACGTTGAGCCTCTGAGCGATGCGAGAACGAAGCCGGCGGCCTTTGTGAGCATCCCGCTAGGCGGGTTGTGTCGCAGGCGCGAACAGGCGTAGCAGCAAGATGGCCGTCACCGGCACATACATCAGCAGACCGGTGGTGCCTTGGAGGGCTTCGCCGATCCAGAACGTCATCGCCAGATTAAAGGCCAGCACTCCGTAATAGAGCCCGCCACCGAGCAGCAGGCGATGGGTGGTAGAAGGACGGTGTGCCGGCAAGGGCTGGTTCAAGCGCCGGTCTAGCGGGAAGTAGATCAACAGGGAGATTGCGCCGACGACCGCCCAGCCGAGATAGTTCGCCATCGGGACGCCGAAATGCACGCCAGGGTCGGGATAATAATAAATCTTTCCCAGAAACCAGCGGTCGCCTCGCAGCGCCACCGGATCGATCACCATATCGATGAAGGCGAAGGATAGCACCGT
>JACOEF010000481.1 GCA_024998705.1 Nitrospira sp. | reverse complement strand
TGTCGCGCGGTTGTTGCCGAGGCTTGAATTGGCGCGATTGCCGGCGGAAGTCCTGGAGTCGGATGTCCTCCGGCGTATTCTCACACCGGAGGCGAGTTATGCGAAAGAGGAGCGGGATCTGTTCTATCGCGCCCTGGCCTTCATGGGGGCGCGCCTGTTCGCGCATGGTGTGAACGTGATCTTCGATGCGACGGCGAGCCGGCGGGAGTATCGGGAATTTGCGCGCAGCCTGATTCCAAGCCTCTTGGAAGTTTCCATTGAATGTCCGCTGGAGGTCTGCATGCAGCGCGATAAGAAGGGGACGTACAAGCGAGGACTGCAAGGGGAGTCGTCCACTGTGCCGGGGTTACAGGCACCCTACGAAGCACCGACCTCGCCGGTCCTGACTATCGATACTACGGTCACCTCTCCGGAGGCTGCAGCCGAACAGATTTTCGATGTGATCCGATCTCGCTGTCGGACGTGAGATGTCGTTTTGTCGCATTGATTGTCGGCATCCTCCTTCGCACAGGTGAATCGCGATACGCGCTCTGCCATCGGCCCGTTAGCTGCCTCTTGCCGAGTTGAGCGGCCTCGGATAGGATGCAGCCGTTTCGGCGATTGCTTCTCGTGAGGGCATCCATGCCCGCGTCACTCACCCACATTCATTCCGATACCCCGATGGGGGCCAATCTGATTGCCGGCGGCGCGACGTTCCGTTGCTGGGCGCCACATGCCAGGGCCGTCTATGTGGTCGGCGATTTCAACCAGCAGGTGCGGAGCGAAGCGAGTTTGCTGACGCGAGACGCGCAGGGGCATTGGCGGGGGTTCATCCCGGGTGTGAAGAATCGCCAACGCTACATGTTCTACGTGGTCGGCGAGGGGAGTGCAGGACTCAAGCGAGACCCCTATGCCCGCGAGTTGGAGGCGCCCTTTCCCAGTCAATGCATCATTCGCCATCCTGACTTTCCCTGGCACGAGTGCGGCTATGTCGTGCCGCGTTTCCATGAATTCGTGATCTATCAGCTGCATGTGGGGACCTTCTTCACGCCGAATCTTCCGCGAAAGGGCGGTACCTTCCTCGATGTGGCTCGTAAGCTCCCCTACCTCGCCGACCTTGGCGTGACGGCGTTGCAACTGATGCCCATTCAGGAGTTTCAGACCAGCTTTAGCCTGGGCTACAACGGCACCGACTATTTTTCTCCCGAAATGGACTTCGCCGTGGCGGATGCCGATCTGCCTCCCTATGTGGCGATGGTCAACCGATTGCTGGACGAGAAAGGATTGCGCCGATACCAAGTGATGGAGCTGCAAGGGGAAATGAATCAGCTCAAGGCGCTGATCGACCTCGCTCATATCTACGGCCTGGCGGTGCTGCTCGATGTGGTCTACAACCATGCGGGCGGAGACTTCGGGGACCAGAGCCTGTATTTCTTCGATCGGCAAGATCCGGCCGGCGGTCAGCGCAACTCGCTGTATTTCACCAATGTCGGCCATGCCGGCGGTCTGGTGTTCGACTTTGCCAAGCCCGAGGTGCGTGACTTTCTGATTCAGAATGCCAAGTTCTTCCTGACCGAATACCGGGTCGATGGCTTTCGATACGACCAGGTGAGCGTGATCGATCATGATGGAGCGCCCGAAGGCTGGCGGTTTTGTCAGGATCTCACCGCCACGGTGCATGCGCGGAGGCCGGAGACGTTACACCATGCGGAATATTGGGATGTGAATCCGTTCATCGTCGCGCCGCTGCCGGTCGGTGCCGGGTTCGACACCACGTTGACCGATGGCTTGAGGATTGCGATCCGTGATGTCATCGGCAACGCCAGTGCACCCGACGCGCGTCCGCTTAATATGACGGCACTGGCACGAAGTCTGTGGCCCGCTGGGTTCCACGAGTCATGGCGTGTCGTGCAGGGGCCGGAGAACCACGACATCGTCTACCAGGGGCGCGAGCCGCGCATTGCCCGGCTGGGCGATCCGGCCCATCCCCGATCCTGGTTTGCGCGCAGCCGTGCGCGTGTTGCCGCCGGTCTCAGCCTGACTGCGCCCGGGATTCCCATGCTGTTCATGGGGCAGGAATTTCTGGAGGACAAGCAGTGGGCCGACGACTTCGTGACGCACGCCGATCTGCTCCTGCATTGGGCCGGCCTCGATCAGGGCGACAGACAGATGCTCGATCACGTACGGTTCACGCGGGAGCTCTTACACGTGCGGCGCCGATTAGCGGCGTTGCGTGGAGAAGGGCTTCGCGTGGCGCATGTGCACGATCAGAACCGGGTCCTGGCGTTTCATCGTTGGGTGGAAGGAGAGGGGCGCGACGTGATGGTGGTTGTGCATCTGGCGGACTTTACCCGCGTCGGGTATCGACTTGGATTTCCCGGCGAGGGAGACTGGCGCGAAGTGTTCAATAGCGATGCCTATGAAAATTGGATCAATGCCGGCGTGGCCGGAAACGGCGGGCGCGTGACCGCCGAGCCGCAACCTTTGCACGGCTTTGCCCATTCGGCAGCGGTTGTGCTCCCTGCCAATAGTATTCTGATATTTGCACGATAACACTCCTCCGGACCCCTTCTCTCATTCATTACTCGTTTTCTCCGCCCCAGCCCTACGGGACGGCGCGTCACGAATCCGTCGGTTCGTGAGGCACAAGGTTTTTCGTAGCGCGGGCGACTGCAGGTTGCGGTCCTAGCTCCTCCGCAGAATGGCAGGAGGAGCGACAGACTGTCGGTGGGATGGGCGATAGAGTCTAGCTGTGCGCTACACGCCGTTCATGTTCAACCATGCACCTGCAATCGAGAGGAGGCCATGATGAACTTGCGTATTCTCATAGCGGTCGCGCTCATCTGGATGGGGACGATCGGTTCGGCTAGAGGGCTTCAGCCTGTCGCCGTGTTTCCCATGAGCTGGGTTGAGCATGTTAATATTCGCAACCACCTGCTCACCTTTAAGACCCAGGATGGTCAATTGCAAATGTTGCGTATGGCTGAGTCGGTGGCGATGAGGCGTGAGACATTCAGCAGGGGCGATCTCGTCAACATCGAAGTCGATCTTGACGACCAGATCGTCAACATCGTGAAAGTTGACCGGAGGCCTGAGTCTCACCGCCAGAGGTTCCGTCGTGAGTGAGGAGTGGCAGATTTGTGTGAGCGGCCAGGATCGCCTCGCAGGATGCGAAAAATGGCCGCCCTCACAGTCCGTCGTTCGTCTCTCGTCCTCAGAAAAAAGCGTATAACATAGAGCTCATGGCGTATGGCCGGAAATCAAGAGTGGGCGTTGTTACTCTCAGCTCTACGCCACCAGCCATGCGCCTGCCCTCGATGAGATACGCGTCACGATTCACTGATGTTGAGAACGCCGCTGGCGGAGGTTGTCCGCATTCTGCTAGGCCGTCCACCAGGAGGCGACCGGAGGATGGGGCCGCGGACGCAATGGCTGCGGATGAACCCATTGGCCTTGTGAACGAAGCCCCGCCTGCCGGCAGTAGGCGGCCGCGATATTCGCTTCATCGGTGCCTTGATTCACCATGAACAAGGTTCCTTGCGCCGCAAGGTTACGCGTGATGCGGGCAAAGAGCCGTTCCGGGGAAAAGACGGTCAACGGGAGTCGCCAGGCGAGAACGGGTGCCGGCGTGACAAACGGAAACCAAGCTGTGATCACATCCACCTGCTCGTCCATCCCGCAGTAGTCGGCAACCACAAACGAGGTCTGCGGAAGATCCTCGATGTAGCCGGCGGCAGCATCGTAACGGCTGTAGCCGGTGGGATAGAGGCGGAATCCTTCGACATCCACGCCGGTCAGTTTCGCCGGTCGGAGAAACCGGTGCAGTGTCCGCGCATACCAAAAGTTGGCACAGCCCACATCCGTGACGAGACCGCCTGTGGGAACGGGCCGGTCTGCTGCCGCCCAGGCCTGGTCCAGCAGATCGAGATAGGCGTAGTTCGCCAGAGACGTGTGGTGTCCGTAGTGGGATTCGAAGCAGAGACCATAGCGAACCCGGAGAGACTCGATGCGAGCAGTCTGCCAGGGAGCGAGGTCCGCGAGATGACCGACCGGGACTTCGCGGTAAGGCGTTCTCGACCAGCGCATCCGCTCCGAGAGGCGGAACCACAGCGCATGATAGAGCGACCGGCACCGTTGTCCGAGTGAATAGCGGGGAGGTGATGGCTGCAAGCAGGGTGACGAAGCCCGCAGTTCGCAGGTAGATCGGGATCTCGCCGGAGTGGTCGTGCCCATAGGAATCAGTCTCGCGCACCATCCCGGCTCTGCCAATGAAAAATTGAAAGGCCAGCGAGACTGTCATCGAGGTGGCACGAACCGGAGCAGGCTCTCGCCCGCAGCCAGACGGGCAAATTTCCGCTTCAACTCATTCACTCGATCGAGATAGAGCTTTGCGCTGTGATCGCCGCACCGTTGCTGCGGGGCCAGGCGAAAGCCACGCGCCACATATGCGTGCCCGGCGCCGGCCCCACAGAGATGAATCATCGCGGCCAGATCCTGCTTCTGCTGGAACGTGGGCCGACGCTTTCGATGCGGACCGATGGCGTTTGCTACGGCGCGGTCGAGCAGGGCGGAGGTCAACTCGATGGCATGGCTGGGCAGGACACGGCTGTAGAGGCTGTTGAACCAGCAGGAGTGAGGATCGTTCCAAGGGCCGTCCTGAACGACACGGTGGTCATGGATGCAGTACCGCTTCCCTTCCTGAAAGGTCGCGTCGGTGATCTGGAACATGCCGACTGCGCTCGACGCCGGACGATACAGTTCCAGCGGATTCCAGGTCAGTCGCCAGCGCCAGTAAATGCGCGCGACAGGATTGCCCGCGCTTTCGACCTGCGCCAGCGCGGCCAGCAGATCCGGCGTCACGATGGCGGTGGAATGTGTGCGGAAGAGCGGGCCGTATTCCTTCCATGTTTCGTAGGGGTATTTATCGAGCGCGTCGTCGAGCGCGAAGAACATTTCCGACGGTTTGTGGATCGTATGGTAAACCCAGTTCACACCTGCGCCGAGCAGGAGAAGGGCGGACAGGCCCACCACCAGTCTGACCGTGACGGGCAAGCGTCGCAAGGCGGCGAGGAAGGCTCGATATCGATGCCGCCAGGCGCGCCCGCGCCGACGAACGGCCGTGATCGTGCCCCTGTGTTCGCGCCCCCTGCGACGGATGATAGCCTGCGGATGCGAGCGGGAAGGCATGGGCTCACTATAACGCAAAAGTGAGCATGTGATGGCTGGTGATCCTCTTGCTCGCGGGAGGTGAGTCCTAAATGAGAGATTAAGCATGTCGGGATAAGAGAAGGGAGAGGTTTGGTATCAGAACCTGTGCGGAGAAGTGCCTGAATAGCCGACGATTATTAGCGCATTGTGTATGACCTGAAGCACATTGATTAGTTTTTCTCCGGGCTGTCTGATGCTCTCAGCATTCAGAATGGTCATTCACGAGCCAGTTCAGTCACATGTAACTGGACAACTTCACTTTCCTCGTCTATTAGGATATACCGCTCCCATTACCTTCAGAATGTTAGCTCAGCACCTAAGATTAGAGCGTCTCGTAATAGAGTAGGTGATAGAGGAACTTCGGTCGCCCGTGGCTGCAGTTACAGAAACTCGTGGCTAGAAGATCCGCTTTTGACTGCCAGTGCAGGTCATTGGGTTTACTTGAGATTGTCGAATGAGATTAGAAATTCTAAGAGGAGCTTCATCGCAACTTAATCAGGTAAAAAAACTTTGGCGCGTCAATGCAGAAACACTTGGCTTTTTTCCTGAGGGTGCCTTTGATGAGTATGCCTCGAAGAGTTGTATCCTAGTTGCGAGCGACGAAGTAAACGGTCTGGCGGGGTATCTCCTTTTCCGGAGGAGCGGGGACCGAGTAGTGATCGCGCATTTGTGCATTCAGAGCGAGATGAGGGGGCGTGGCATAGCAAGGGCGCTTTTCGATGAATTATTTGCACGTTCAATGTCGTATCGAAGCATTAGGGTTTTGTGCAGGCGAGATTTTAGTGCCTCAACACTTTGGCCTAAATTAGGCTTCATAGCTGTTGGAGAAAAAAGGGGCCGGGGATCTCAAAACACCGTTTTAACGGAGTGGTGTCTCGATTGTGGGAATCCTGACCTATTCTCATTCTCCCAGAACCCGGATGTTGGAGAAAAGCTTCTCGTCGTAATCGATGCCAACATATTTTATGACCTTGATAATCCTACAGCTCCGGATACGCTTGAATCCAAGGCGCTCTTAGCTGACTGGCTACATTCGGCAGTTGAACTTCGAATTACGCCAGAAACTTTGAATGAGATCGATCGGCATGCCATGCCGAGTCAGTGATTAAGGAATAGGCAGCGAGTCGCGCAGTTTACAGTCTTAAGAACTCAGCATATAGCTTTCGTTGCTGTCGAAAGAAAAGTTCGGCAGAGTTTGGGGAATCCGCTGTCTGATAGCGATGCCTCAGATGTACGACAGCTCGCCTGGGCTGTAGCTAGCGGTTACCGGTTCTTTGTGACCAGGGACAATAAGATTCTCAATCTCTCGCATCAATTGTATCGTGAGTTTGGGGTGTCACCGATCCGGCCTTCCGATCTCATCGTTCAGCTGGACGAACTACACGAGCGCTCAAAATATAGCCCAGCGCGAGTCGCAGGTGGATTCGTGTTTCGGCTATTGGGAAGGGTTCCGGGTGATGGATTTTTTGCCGCACTACAACTCCAGGAAAGGAGAGAACGGAAGTCAAAGTTCAAGGAGCGTCTCTGTAAGTATCTGGCTATGCCAAAAAGTTGTCAGTCACTGGGATTATTCGGGGATGGGGGTATACCAGCTGCTTTAATCGTGTATGACCGCTCGAATATGTCAGAGTTGCAACTGCCATTCTTACGAGTCGCGCGTGGAGCTGAAGCGATCACGATTCTTCGAAATCTACTGATTCGAGTGGTAAAAGTGGCGGCGCTAGAAAAAAGAGCAAAGATCGTGATTTCTGACCAGTACCGTGCGCAGCTTGTTGAAGAAGAACTAAGGAAAGATGGCTTTTGTCTGGAGGGTAAAGATTGGGTCAAATATACGATGCCAAAAATTGTGAAAGCCAAGGGTTTCGTCGAAGGAATTAACTTGGTAAAGGCTCCGGATGGGCCTCCCAGTGTTGCCCCAGCAAGGCCAGATAGATCTGACATCATAAGATCCGATGCGCTGGTTGCTTCCAGGTTAGAGCGTGCGTATTGGCCACTAAAAATTCTCGATGCTCCTATACCCAGCTACATAATTGCGATCCAGCCACGGTGGGCGGCAGAACTCTTTGATGATGAGCTTGCAAACCAGGATCTTTTTGGAGCTAGAACCAAGCTAAGTTTGAACAGGGAAGGTGTGTATTATCGTTCGACTAAATTTACGGGAGGTCTTGCTGCTCACGGTAGGATTCTGTGGTATGTCAGTGATGATAAAAGGTACCAGGGGGCCAAGCACATTAGAGGTTGTTCATTTCTTGACGAAGTTGTGGTTGGGCGTCCCAAGGAGCTATTTCGCCGGTTTGATAGGCTGGGGATATATACATGGAAGAATCTCATCGAGCTTGCCAAAGGTAAAGAGGATCAACGGATAATGGCTATTAGATATAGTGATACGCAGTTGATGCTGAATCCAATTCCCTGGGATGGTTTCCAGTCAGTGCTTCGGGCTGCTGGTGTTCGCACACAGCTCCGGTCTCCCCAGTTGATACCATCAAAGGTGTTTGCGAATCTGTACAAGCAAGGAACGGGCTGTGAGGAGAATTAATGAGAACGGTTTTAGTGCTTTCTATTAAGGAGAGACACGCCCAGGATATTCTTAAGGGCACAAAGAAAGTAGAACTTAGAAGAATACGTCCCAGGCTAGAGAGGGGCGATGTTGTTCTAATCTATGCTCCACGCCCTATCATGGCCCTGGTCGGTGGATTTGCGGTGAATAGAGTTATTGCTGCGCAGCCTAAAAAGTTATGGGAACTAGTTGGCGATGAATCTGGCCTCACCAAAACCGAATTCCAGCAATACTATTCCGGGTCGTCTTTGGGCTTCGGCATCTGCATTGAGACAGTCTGGAGGCTGGGAAAGCCAATGTCACTCGCAGTATTGAGGCGATCTTGGCTTGGGTTTTCACCACCCCAATCTTTCAGGTATTTGCGGGCTGATGAAGTGCTTAAGGCTAAGTCATCGAGTATGAACTTGCTCCCAAATGCTCAGCACGTTTAGAGGGACGGTGGTGAATGTAACAGCTTGGACTTTCGACTGGACGCACTTTGGCCGGTCCTCCGTAGCGTGGGAAGCTATTGGATCAAGGTTGGACGGCATTGGCGACACAGTATAGCTCCTTCACCATCTTTCGATGCGGGATGCCGGCGTCCATGAAGGTCTCGCCGACCACGTGGAACCCGGCTCGTTCGTAGAAACCCAGCGCGTGGGTCTGTGCGGACAAGGTGACACGGGTGAGCCCTTGTCTGGCAGCCAGATCCAACAGCGTCTGGAGAAGAGCTCGTCCCACGCCCCGCCTGCGCCAGTCTTTGAGTACCGCCATCCTGCCGATGGTGCCGTTCTGTTGCATGCGCGCCGTGCCGATGGCCTTTCCGCGGTCGTTCCACGCCAGCACATGGGCGCAGAATGAATCGAGCCCGTCCCACTCCAGGTCTACCGGCACTCGCTGTTCATGGATAAACACCGCTTCGCGAATCGCCCTGATGGCCGATTCCGTTGTGGCCCAGTCAGTAAGCTCTATGCGTCCTGTATCGTGTGATTGCGGCATGACTCGCTGGCCTCATCGATCTGCCCGACCTTCTGAACCGGACTCCGATCAACGGCGCGTCCTAAATGTAAAACTCTTTTGGCGGATCGGCAACCACATGGTACCGTTCAGCATGATTGCCGGCTTCTGACACGAGGCAGGCGAGCGCCGAGCAGCTCCGGTTCATCGATGGGAGGTCATCCGTGAAAACTCAACGTCGAACCTATGATGTCGTGGCAGGGCGGAGGGTCCGGTCCGGATGGTGGCGGTCCTGGTGTCAGGTCGGCGGGAGGTCGGAAGCCCCGCGCCTGTTCGGGTGGTCTTTTCTGCGCTCGGTGTGGTCGTTACTCTGCAAAGTGGCGTGGAGAGGGATCGGTCGTGGTCCTGAGACCCGCTCTCACTGGGGACATACATCAATCGGCTGTTCCGCACCTCGCTCCACGGCCATCTATGGTCGGTTGAACTGATCGGCGGTATTCCGTCCGGTTGACTGAGGCCCTGTCCGCGCGCATGGTCGTTCTCTGCGCCGATACTTCTTTTTCGAATCTGTTCTCCATCACCTCATCGATGTGCCCAGGCGGTGTCCTCCTCTCATGTGCTCGAGGGGGATGAAGCCGGGCGATACCTCATTTTCTCAAGACGAAGCTATTGACCCGCCGATCGGTTGAGGCGAAGATGCGGCAGCGCTGGCACAGAGCCTGCTACTATAGTTGCTCACGGATTGAACGATGAGGGACGACCTATGAAAGTCTTGATTGCGACCGATGGATCGAAGTATGGCAAGTGGGCGACAGAATGGGTGGCGCGGATGCCGTTTGCGGAGAAGCCGGATGTGAGTGTCTTGCATGTGACGGATGTCGAGGCGTTGCGTGCGCCCTTCATGTTTCAGCCGGTAGTGGTCGGTAACGAGCCGTTCCTTCAGCAAGAAATCAAACGGATTGAAGGCCGGGGGAAGGCCGCCATGGCCGAAGCCAAGACCCAGATGGCGTCGCTCAAGTTGAAGGGCAAGGTGATCGCCGAGCGCGGGGCTGCCGGTCCGACGATTCTCAAACGGGCGCCGCAGCGTGATGGCCTGGTGGCAATCGGGAGCCGGGGGCTGGATGCGCTCGATCGCTTCATGCTCGGGAGTGTCTCCACCCAGGTGACGCTGCATGCGCCTTGCTCGGTCCTTGTGGTCAAGGAAGAGCCGCGCCCGCTGAGCCGGATTCTGTTCGCAGCCGACGGGTCCAAGGCCTCGGACAAGGCCTTGCGGTTCCTATTGACCAAACTGCAGCCGGAGGAACGGGAAGGCCTGGAGCCGATCGATGTGGTGGTTATGCACGCCATGCCGTTTCTCAAGTATCCGGAGCTCAAAGAGGCCGGTGCCCGCTTGGTCGAGCAATGCGCGAATAAATTGATGAAAGCCGGGTATGTCGTCGATGAAGTGGTTCAGCTCGGAAAACCGGCTGATGAGATCTTGAAAACGGCCACAAAGAAAAAAGTCGATCTGATCGTCACCGGAGCCAAAGGCATGGGGGCCGTCGCCAGGTTCCTGCTGGGCAGTGTCTCCACCAAGGTCGTCCAACACAGTACCTGTTCGGTCCTCGTCGTTCGCTAAGCAGGCTGAGGACAACGGCCGCCAGCGACGTTTTTGCGAGACACTGGGCGCTCACCGTCTCGCGCCCGTCCACAAGCGTGACGCTCATGCTTCTTTGCGTCGCGGACCTTGCTGCGGCCTTGCTGGACCGCCTTTCTCAACAACCTGCGGCAGGCTCTAGGAATATCTATGGCTCTGCTGCTTTCCGGGCTTTTGCTCTGAGCCTATAGTTGATTCATGCATGGTTAGGCACCGTTCGTCGCAGGGTCTCTCCCGGGCCAACCAAGGTCGCTGTGGCGTTTCACCCCGCTCTCATGGCTGGTAGCGTAGCAAAACGCTGCTGCCGACATCCTGTTTCCCTCAATATCTCGACTCACTTGCGGCACGGTCCCTGCTGTTCTCAGGAATAGCAGGTTGCTCAAGGTGGATAATCGACGCATGACAAGCCGAACAGGGGAGGGGACAGAGGCGGTCGGCCGGCGGCAGCCTGCTGAAGGGCTCGCGCTTGCGGGACGCTGCCTGCTGATCGGGTTGATCCTGGGGGTGGGGACAGCCTGTGATCGAGACCCGCCGGTGGCGCCGCCTGTCGGGAAGGCAGTGGGCAGGGCTGCCAACGGGGTGGTGCAACTGACTGACCCCGAAATTGCCCGGGCCGGCATAGAGGTGATCACGGTCAAAAAGGAGCCATTTACCTACCACCGCGAGTTTCCGGCGACCGTCCAAGCCAACGAAAACGAACTGGCGGAAGTCACGACCCTTATTCGAGGACGGGTCGTCGAGGTTCTGGTCGATGTGGGCCAGGATGTGAAGAAGGGCGAGCGGCTGGCGCTGCTCGACAGTACCGATCTTGGTATGGCGGAAGGGGCCTATCTCAAGGCGGTCGCGAGGCAACACGAAGCGCAACTGGCGTTTGAACGGGCGGAAAATCTCCACGAGCATCGTGCGATCAGTCTGGCCGAACTACAACGCCGGGAAGCGGAAATGAAAACGGCGCGCGCGGATGCGCGGGAAGCAGCGCATCGGCTGACGTTGCTCGGGGTGCCGGCCCAAGAACTCCAACGTCTCGAACGCGAGCAGACGATCCGGTCTGATGTGGCGGTGCGGGCGCCCTTTGCCGGCCGCGTGATCATGCGTAATATCACGCGCGGCGAAGTGGTGGAGACCTCGCGGAATTGTTTCACCATTGCCGACCTGTCCGATGTCTGGGTGGTGGCCAGTGTGCCGGAAAAGGACGTGCGGTTTATTCGTCCGAAGGACCGGGTTCATGTGATGGTTCCGGCCTATCCGCACGGACTATTCTCCGGCACCGTGACCTACGTCAGCGATGTGCTTGATCCATCGACCAGGACGATGCGCGTCCGTGTCACCGTGCTCAACCCCGATCGGGCCTTGAAACCGGAGATGTTCGCCATGGTCCGTGTGTTCGGGTCGCCTCAACCGGAGGCGTTGGCGGTGCCGCTCACGGCGGTGCAGCAGGACGGAACAGGTAAATTGCTCTTCGTGCGGCCATCGGACAATCGATTCGAATCGAGCCGCGTTGTCCTGGGAGACGAGCTGGACGGTAAGAGCCTCGTGCTGGAGGGGCTGCACGAGGGGGAAGACGTGGTCGTCAAAGGGGCCTTTGCAATCAAGTCGGAGTTCGAGATCCATAAGGTCGAGCCCACGCCATGATTGCCTCACTGTTGGAGTTCTCGCTCCGTCAGTCGATCCTCGTCATCGGACTGGCCTGCATGTGTGCGGTAGCCGGTCTGTTCGCGTTCCAATCCATCCCCATCGATGCCTATCCC
>JACOEF010000150.1 GCA_024998705.1 Nitrospira sp. | reverse complement strand
GCACTCCAGACATGCAGCTTGTCGGCCGCTTCACCTGCGGGGCCTGCAAAATGTACTGCAGCATCGACCGGTTCATGGTCGCGGGACGCCGCTTTCCATTCGGCGGCCGCTGCAGCCTGTATGAGAATGTGTGGAAACGGAAAGCCCGCACCGCCGGCGTGACAGACCTGGTCGAGAAACGAGCCGAGATTTTCTTTCAGGCTCCCCGAGGCCTGCCCGCCGCCACACCTAAGCAAGCGCGAATCGAGCGCAAGCACTGGGGAGTCGGACCGGCATACGAAAGCGCCAAAGCGTTTGTGCGGGAATCGTTGGGCCGCACGACGGGAACCACAGTGGTTAACGGCACACGCATCGGCATCCCCAGGGCACTGACGACCCATTCATTGTTTCCGCTCTACTCCACCTTCTTTGCTCACCTGGGCATGGAAGTGCTGCTCTCGGACGTGGACCCGCGGGGCGACCTCACGTCCAACTCAGGATTCTGCTTCCCTGCGCAGATCGCCCACGGCGCTGTGCTGGATCTTATGCGTCGGGGAGTCGAACTGATCTTCATTCCGCATGTCGTGCGCATGCCCCATCCGAACCACTGCCGGGAATCGTACCTCTGCCCCATCACCCAAGCGGAGCCCTATTTCCTGGCCAAAGCATTTCCAAGCTGTCGCCTGCTTTCACCGGTCCTGGATTTCACGAACGGATACGGCAGCTGCTCCGGCCTCATCGACTCGGCCATGCAGAACCTTGGTGTCACACAGGAAGCGGCGGAAGCAGCCTGGAGAGCGGCCGTCGAGGCCCAGACCTTCGCTGAGCGTACCCTCAGTGAGATGGGCCAACAGGCACTGGCAGCGGCCATCGCGGAAGACAAACCCGCGATCCTCCTGGCCGGCCACAGCTATAACGCCTTTACGCCGGAAGCCTCGCAATCGGTGGGCCAAAAACTCTCCAGCATGGGGGTGGCGGTGATTCCTGCCGACTGCCTGCTACCGGTCGGAGAAGGTCCCACGTCCTGGCACTTTGCGAACCAGATCTTGAATGCCGCGGCGATTGCCAAGCAGCATCCCAATCTGTTCCTGTTGAGCGTCAGCAACTTCAGTTGCACCATCGATGCCTTTACCCATGCCACCCTGGCCTCCGAAATGGGCTCGAAACCCTATATGATTCTGGAGATCGACGCACACACCGCCGATGCCGGAGTCCAGACCAGGCTTGAGGCTTTTCTCGACATCATCGGCAACTACCAAGACAAGCACCATCGCCCCGGCGAGCCGTTCACCGCCTGCCGACTCCTCTCGGAAGGCCGGATCGTCCGTTCCAACGGGGAGCAGACCCATCTGACCGATCCGCAGGTCACGATCTATTTTCCGAACTTCTCCCCGTATCACACCCAGGCGGTCACCATGGCCTCCCGCTGGCTCGGGTTACATCCCGGACTCATCCTGCCACTGAACCGCGCGCAGCTCGACCGGGGTCTCCAATACACCTCAGGCCGGGAGTGTCTGCCGTTGCCGATCTGCATCGGACAACTGCTTCAGGTCAGCGAGCAGCGACGGCCCGGTGAGGTCGCGGGCTTGTATATGCTGCGGGGCGGGGCCCCCTGCGTGAGTGATTCCTACATGGGCTATTTGGAACGGTTTATCATCGAGCAGCGCTTGGCCGACGTCTTCCTCTTCGATCCCCGTGAGGAAAACCAATACCTCGGTTTCGACAAGGAACGCCTGACGCGAGCCTTCTCTCCGGCCATCGTCATCGGAGACGTGCTGGTAGAAATCGACCATGTCCTGCGTGTCGTGGGACGTCCAGGAAGCATCGAGCACTTGAAGGAGGAGTGGCAACACTTCGTGGAGAATGCACGGTCGGTGGAGGAATTTCATGCTGCGTTGCCCGCCTTCGTCGATCGCGTGGCGGCAATCCCGCGACTCAAAGATCCGTTGACCTGCCCCCGTGTCGTCGTGGCCGGCGATTTCTTCACCCGCTTCAGTTCGTTCTTCATGGATGGCGTGCGCGACCGCTATGCAGAACGAGGCATCATCCTCAAGCCGGTCGATCTGAGCGATCTGTTTCTCTACTTCACCTATGACGAGATGGCCGCCACTGCGAAGCAGTGGGGAGTGGAACCGGGCGGCTTCGCCATGGCCAAGGCCTGCACCAGAATCTTTGAACCGGAAGGTCGACAGTACCTGCAGCAATGGGCCGGCCATCAGCTGTTGCAGGGCGTGGAGGAACATTACCGCGGGATGTTTCAGAAAACCGGCCTCATGGTAGCAGGGCCGAACGCCGCCTCTACCGTCTTTCACAAGGGCGCCGAACATGTGTCCCGCACGATCTGGGGCGAACTCCTGCCCACCATCGGCAAGGGACTCGATGCCGCTCGCGAAGGGTATGACGGACTGATCCTCATCGGGCCGTTCAACTGCCTCCCCTTCCGGATTTCAGAGGCCATTCTGAAACCGCTCAGTACCCGGCAGGGTATGCCCATTCTGACTTACGAGAGCGACGGCTATGCCGTCTCCCCGTCGGTGATCAGACAGGTGGATGTGCACATTCAGCAGGTGCTCGATCATGCGGCAAGATCACACGCGATTCTGACATAACCGGAATATGCCTATCGGGAGGTGACGCATGCAGAGGCCTAGAAGAGACACCCTACGGCTCTCCGGCATCGTCAACGCGGCCTTCATCAGCCTGATCCTCGGCTGGCCACTGGCCGGCAACGGACAGGCGGCGCCGGAGCATGCCCCTCCGACCGCCGTCGTTCGCGCGACACTCGACGCGGTCTTCCACATTCTCGACGATCAACAATTGAAGGGCCCCGGTCACCTGACGCAGCGACGACATCTCCTGGAGAACATCATCGCCGAGCGGTTCGACTACGAAGAAATGTCGAAGCGAACCCTGGCCGCCCATTGGAAACCGCTCAGTCAAACCGAACGACAGGAATTCGTACAGCTCTTCAAGGCGTTTCTCTCGGACCAATATGCGGCCAGGATCGAAGGCTACGCAGGCGAACGGGTGATCTATCTCTCTGAGCGCACGGTCGACGGCTATGCCGAAGTCCGAACCAGGCTGGTATCCGACAAGCTGGACATTCCGATGGATTATCGGCTTACGAATAGGGGCGGCACCTGGTATGCGTATGACGTGATTGTCGATGGCGTGAGTCTGGTCATGAACTATCGCAGTCAATTCGAGAAGATCATCGGGGAGTCGTCGTTCCAGGAACTTCTGCGCCGACTAAAAGCGCGGAGAGTGAGCGAAGAGAAAACAAAGACGTAAGACCCCTGAGAGCCGAATCGACAATTCACGCGAATGTTCGGTGTGTTATGCATAGCCCGCAAACAGCGAAACCCGGCTTCCAGTGCTTCGGGCTGCAGACTCTCCGCCATCCACGGACATCGTGCTCATTTTTACATCCAGCGCCTCCCAGACAACCCCCTCAAGCCGTAACCAGTAGATTGCGGGCAGACCTGTACATCCTCGCATGAGGCAACCTCAGCCGATCGACGTGGTGAACTGATACTGGCTAAGCCGGTTCAGATGCCGGGACACATCGTGATACCGCGCCGGCGTCACGACGTAACAATAGTCGAACAGCCGGTCCGCCGCCTCATCGGAAATCCCCTCCTCGCGTGCCTGGAGCATCTCCATGAACCGATTCATCGCCCGGTACACCGCTTCGCTCTCGCCATTGATCAAGTGTGTGCGCACCAACGCCAGCTGCGAGACATAGGGCGCGAATACGCTTCCTGCCGCCCCCTCCTTCGTCTGCTCGACAATGACCGCCTGCACCATCGCATCGAGCCAGTCATACTCCCCTGCGCGAGTTGCGCCCGGCCCGCCGGGGGCAACGACAATGACGCTCGCCGGCAACAGGAACAATGCGGCTGCCCATTTGATGTCTCTGGTAATCCGCATGATCTCCTCCTCGCGTCGCTCATGGATTGACGATCAACAGGGGACGGGTCGCCAACCGGGCCACGGAGTGCGACACAATCCCGCGTGCCACCAACCATCGCATCGCCACTGCTCCCTCTTGCGTCTCCCGACCGTGACAGGCTGCATTGCCCCAATGATAATCCAGCATAGGCTATGCCAGCGCCGGGCTTGCCCACGGAGAGACCGGCCCGCTTGCGGAGCTGGAGAATTGTCGAGGAAACAACGGGTTTGCGGGCAAGGATATCACCGGACTTCCGATCGGCGCTTCGCCGCTGCCCTATAACGCTACAGCGCACGCTCTGCTGCTGTGGCCTGCCTCCGCAAGGAAACGGACTTGACGGCCGTCGAACCAGCGTTACCTAAATAATGAGCGGAGGCTTCGGTGAGAGGAACAGAAACGGAACCGAGGTCGAGCGTAGAGGTGGTGAGCAGGCCCGCAGGTGCCAAGCGGGAAGCCTGAAACCTCTCCAAGATCTCCACTGTTACTCGAAAGCTCTCTGAACCTGCCTCCGCCCTCTATTTTGCCTTTCTCAGGCTCTCAATCCGACGCACAAACCATACAAGCTGTCCTTCTTGAGAACTATTCGTGAGTTTCTGTGACGTGACTCCGCAGACCTAGGAGGAGAGAGGCCGACAAGTACGATTGGGGGCTTTCGAGGCGAGAAAAAAAACGGCCCGCCCTTGTGTGGAACACCGAGGCTGCCGACTGGCCGAGAAGAGTTCGACAATCCTTCAGTCGCTGTATTAGCTGATCATCCCGCGCATCGATCTTTACAAGGACCGCATCGACGGCCGTGCCTACTGGCACCGAGAAACAATGCGCGTACCGTGAACCCTCTCCCGCAACCGAGGCAGAAGCGATGCCCTACGCACGCTGGCTGCACAAGGGCGAGTCACAGTCGAACCAAGGATGCTGACCTTCTGGAGCATTCTGCCTCCTTTCCCTCCCTTCTTAGGTAAGCCCGAAAAAGCAGGAATCAACTGTAGTGATTCAGACTCGACCCGGCAGTCAGTGTCAGCTATCGACCCAAAGCGGACGTCCACGACCGACCGCTTCCAGAGAGGGGGCTTAAGCCAATCCGTATGAGAGCCCGTGATAAATGGTCCCCCCTCGGTGCTGTCCTAATTTACCCTGAGCTGTCCTCACGTGAATCAGACTGTCTTTATTTCATCGACTGCTCTCAATGAGGCCAAGATGTAGGTGTATCCTATTTATCTGCCTAAACGGCCCTCAGTTGACCGATCAGTCTCATGCCATGTCACACGCAATCTGCCCTAATCTGGCATGACGCGTCCTGATCTCAACCCTGTATAGCCTCATGAGAACAGAACCCGCGGCCCCACGTGCTTTGACGAGCAAGATTCGCTGCGGTACACTGTGCATCACTGTGAGGCATCCATGATGCATGGAGGCACGACGCCATGAAAGCGATTACGTTACGGAACCTTCCACCCGACGTTGCCCGTACGGTTCAACAGCGAGTCAAACAGAAGAAGATGAGCGTAAATAAGGCAGTCATCGAGTTGTTGGAAGAATCGGTTGGGGGCAAGGGAAAAAAGAAATCGCCGGTCCGCTATCATGATTTGGATCATCTCGCCGGAACCTGGACGAAG
>JACOEF010000389.1 GCA_024998705.1 Nitrospira sp. | reverse complement strand
GGAGGCACTCGGCGATGCGCTCGGTCCGTTTCAGGCGGCCGCCGGCTTTGACGGCTTGGTGAAGGGTCTGCCGAATCTGGCGTGTGCCGAGATCGAGCTGTTTGGCCAATGCAATTTCTTCATCTCGCTCAAGCAGAGCACGTTCGCCGAACGAGCGGAAGTAGAGGGATTCAAGTAGAACCGGTGAAGAGGCCGAGCGCGCCGGTTTTTCAGGTGCCGTATCTTCGCTGTCTGTGTCCGTCTCCGCCTGGCCGCCTTGCGCAATGCTGTCCAGCAGAGTACTGGCCTCTGGGTCATCGGCATCGGGGTCGACCTCTACGGTCACCGACGGGTCTGTATCGTCTTGACTCGCGAGCGCGTCTTTCATTGTCGTCACCTCTCTTCCCCGTCCTGGGGAGGTTGGCTGTGGTATAGAGCGTGGAGAGGCTGCATATCCCACCACTACGTTAGAGACCGGGCGGTGACAAAAGGATTCATGGCTGCGTATCCCTGCCTCCGACCCCTGTCCTCAATGCTCCTACGAGACTGGGGCCGGGCCGGATGACTGTTTAAAGGAGATAGGGCTAGGTTCGTCACTGTCAAGAGGCGTGCCGGAGTCTGCGCTGCGGCGGTTCGGTTGAAAACGCATCGGCAGTCTCCTAGAATGCCGGACTATGTCACACCTACAGAATGGCGAACGTGTTCATCTGGTCGACAAGAAGGGCCGGCAATATGCCCTGACCTTGAAAGCCGGGGATATCTATCACTTTAGCGGCGAAACGATTCCGCACGATGACCTCATCGGCCGGCCGGACGGTACCGTCGTGACCCTCTCCAAGGGAAAGCGGTTCCTCGCGCTACGGCCGACCTTCGGGGAGTATGTCCTGAAGATGCCTCGTGGCGCGCAGGTGCTCTATCCCAAAGACCTGTCGCTAATCCCGATGTGGGCGGATGTCTATCCCGGCGCGCGGGTCTTCGAGGCCGGAACCGGGTCCGGCGCGCTCACCATGGCGTTGTTGCGTGCCGTGGGACCGACCGGACTCGTCGTGACCTATGAAGCCCGGGATGACTTTGCCCGAACGGCCTTGACCAACATTGAACGTTATATGGGGCCGGTGTCCACCCTCATGCCGTGTCGCAAAAATGCCTATGAGGGGATTGATGTGCTTGAAGATGGGCGGTTGTTCGATCGCCTGGTGCTGGATCTGCCGGAGCCTTGGCAGGTCGTGCCGCATGCGGCGAAGGTCTTGCGCTCGGGCGGCATTTATTTGAGTTTTGTGCCGACTGTGCCACAGGTGATGCAGACTGTGGACGCACTGGAGCGCACGTCGGTATTTGGTATGATCGAAACCTTCGAGACGTTGCTGCGGACCTGGTCGATCCAGGGGCGCAGTGTCCGTCCGGATCATCGGATGGTGGCGCATTCGGGCTTCCTGACCGTCGCGAGAAAGGTCGAAGAGGGCTGGTGGTCGCGCCCGAGCAAAGCGGTCGAGACAGAGGCCGCCGATGAGCAGGAAGGCGAAGAGCACGAGGGGGAGGACGCAACGGCATGAATCGGTTACAAGGCAAAGTGGCTATTATTACCGGCGGGAACGCCGGAATCGGAGAGTCGATCGCCAAGCTGTTCGCAGATGAAGGGGCCTCTGTGGTGGTGACCGGACGCCGGAAAGAAGAGCTCGACCGGGTGGTGAAGGGCATCGGCGTGAACGGCGGGCGGGCGTTGGCCGTGCCTGGGTCCGTGACGGATGAGGCTCATGTGCAGGATGTGATCGCGCAAACCCTGCGTACCTTCGGCAAGCTCCATATTGTGGTGAATAACGCCGGGATCGGCGATTTCGGCAAGCGCCTCCATGAAACGGACGATGCCACAAGGGCGAAGGTGTTGGACATCAATCTGACGGGCGTCTTTCGCATGACCCGCGCGGCGCTTCCGGAGCTGATCAAGGGCGGGGGCGGCGCGATTGTGAATATTTCCAGTGTGGCCAGCTGGGTCGGGATTCGTGGGTTATCGGCCTATACGGCGTCGAAGGGTGCCCTGGATGCACTGACCCGAGCAGTGGCTGTGGATTATGCGGAGGAGCACATTCGCTGCAATGTGGTCAACCCGGGATTGGTGGATACTCCGATGGCAGCGCCGTTGATGGCCAATCCCGCCAATCTCGAGCCGATCTTGGCACAGTACGCCATACGCCGACCGGGGAAGCCGGAGGAGGTGGCGAAGATGGTGTTGTATCTCGCGTCCGACGAGGCTGCCTGGGTGACCGGGGCGACGTTCCCCATCGACGGGGGCATGACTATCAGCAAGGGGTAAGCAAAACAGGGCGACCGCTCTGCTGCAGCGGAGGCAACGACGCGGGAAGAGTGCTGCGGCACTTAGTCGCCGGAAGCAAGGAGGCGATCATGAGTGGCGTGTCACGTATGAGCGCAGTTGTGGTTCCGGCTCTCTTCTTGGCCGCCGTCTTGTCAGGATTGCTGGAATCAAGCGTGCAGCCGGTGCGAGCGGAAGGTGGGACGGAATTCGTGGGCACGATCTTGTCGGTGGATACGACATCCGGAAAATTTGCCGTCAAGAAAGATGGCGGAGGAAGCCGATTTACCTTCGTTGCCAATGAAAAAACCCATTTCGGCGGCGGGGCGAAGGCCGTGAAGGATCTGAAGAAAGACGATCATGTGGCGGTGCTGTATCAGGTGCAAGGATCTCAGTACCTGGCGCTGAACGTGACGCTCAAGAAGTAGAAGGTTCTTGCCTATGGACATCACGACTCAGACACAATGGTGCGGCATCATCGGCAACCCGGTCGAACATTCGCTCTCGCCGGCGATTCACAATGCCGCCTTTCAGAAAATGGAGCTGGACCTCGTCTATCTCGCCTTCCGAGTGGAAGCCCTCGGTGACGCGTTGAAAGGCCTGCGGGCGCTGGGGAATGCACGAGGATTCAGCGTGACGATTCCACACAAAGTGGCGGCGATTCCATTTCTGGATGAGGTGGAGCCGACGGCCAAACACATCGGCGCGATCAATACCATCGTCGTCGAAGAAGGCAAGCTCAAGGGCTACAACACCGACGCGTCCGGCGCGCTCCGCGCGTTGAAGGAAGGCGGAGCACTACTCGACGGACATCGGGTGTTGATCCTGGGCTCCGGCGGCGCAGCCCGAGCCATTGCGTTTGCGCTGGCGACGGGAACGGGGATCGCCGGGCTGACCATACTTGGGATCGAAGAGGCCGAGCGGCACAAATTGGTGAAGGATTTGCGGGAGAGGGCAGGGATTCCGATCGAGGACGGCCCGCTCACGTTGGATACCCTCAGAAACTGGGTGCCGCATGTGCGCACCTTAATTCATTGCACCCCGGTCGGAATGTCACCGCGCGTGGATGAGTCCTGCGTGCCGACCAATCTGTTCAGGCCTGAACTGACGGTGATGGATATCGTCTACAATCCGCGCGAGACGAAACTGCTGCAGGAAGCCAAGGCGGCCGGGTGTCGGACCATTTCAGGTTTGGAGATGTTCCTCAACCAAGCCGTGTTGCAGTTTGAACTGTGGACGAAGCAGCCGGCCCCGGCCGACGTGATGCGGCGGGTTCTGGAGTCTCGCTTTGCGTAAGGTAGAGGCCGGTCTTTCGCAGCACAAACCCGCTTTCACGCCTCGGTTCGGAGCAGGGCTCCTCGCATGAATCTCGTCTTAATCGGCTATCGCGGCACCGGGAAAAGTACGGTCGGCAAGATGCTGGCGCGCAAGCTCGGTCGCACCGTGGTGTCGACCGATGCCGAAATCGTGAAGCGGGCGCAGCTGTCCGTGCCTGAAATCGTCAAGCAGTTCGGGTGGGAGCACTTTCGCGACTTGGAGTCGGCCGTCTGTCGGGATTTTGCTGCGCGGGACCAGCTGATCATCGATACCGGCGGCGGTGCCATTTTGCGGACTGAAAATGTGGAAGCGTTGCGGCGAACCGGGACCCTGGTCTGGCTCACCGCGACCGTGGAGACGATCACCCGTCGCATTGGCGGTGATACCCAGCGCCCATCGTTGACGGGCACGAAGTCCTTCACGGAGGAAATTCGAGACGTATTGACCGAACGCACACCCAAGTATCAAGCGGCAGCCACCCACGTGGTGTCGACCGATGGGGCCTCGACCGGCGAGGTTGCCGAGCGTATTCTGCGGCTTCTGCCTCGTGAGTCGGCAGGATGACGTATCGAGCGTTCTGGCGGTGAACGCCAGCATGGGACTCTGCGTTTCTTGACATCCCCTCGGTAACATGGTTCTTATACCCGCGCGCGCCCGTAGCTCAATTGGATAGAGCATCGGACTTCGGATCCGAGGGTTGGGGGTTCAAGTCCCTCCGGGCGCACCAAGAGTGTGTCTGCCGATTGTCTTCAACGTTGTGTATGGCGCCGCGACCGTCTCTCCTCTCTTCTGACTTCTCCGACTCCCTCACCAGTACGCTCCTGCCCCGTTGATTCACGGAGGAGCTGAGTGCGCCTCTGTCACTGCGGAGCACCCTCGGAATCCCTTGGAATTGAAGGGAATGTGCCGCCCGGCATAGGTACGTGCTGCTCGGGAAACCGCGTGCAACGGCCTGGAATACAGGGTGTTTTTG
>JACOEF010001012.1 GCA_024998705.1 Nitrospira sp. | reverse complement strand
GAAGGCTGGACAATCGAAGTCGAACCCTCAACTTGGTCAGAGATACTCCTGTTTTTAACAAAGTGTGGATGGAAACCTTCGGCGCCCGTTCACCATCTTTTGGCCAATGATTTTACTATGACAGGAGACATCGCACAGAGCCTAGCCGCCGCAGGTCAGATTGTGCTTGATGAGACAATGAAAGACCCACTAGCTGCCTATTCGGTCATCAAATTTGACATGGGCAAGTTCGCCGAAATTGTGGATTTTGCGTCTGAAGGAGAATTCATCATATCTCGGAAGGTGTAAGCAAAGCGTCTTTTATTTGTGCCTAATAAGTTCTCAGGCAAATCAATCAATGAACCGCACCAAGCTCAAGACCTATGCCCCGCAAGCTCGCCGGGATTTCATTCAGGCCGTGACAGACCGTGCCGCCTATTATGGTCTGACTGAGAAGAAGATTGAGCCTATCACCGAGAACGGCGACGTAGCCATCATCGGAGGCCG